>NZ_JBPLZQ010000085.1:0-8418 GCF_054018175.1 Geoglobus sp. | reverse complement strand
TCTTTGGGAGCTCAATATGTTCGGCTAACGGGTGATTTATGAATTTTAAGAATGCGCGGATGTATATTATCCGTTTTCTGGCCGTTCGTGGACTGAACCGCTGTTTTATTTCGTTTATATAAATAATTATGTCATTATCGTCCAAATCGTAAGAACATGTCTCAAGAAATTCTCTCACGGCTTTCTTATAGCGGTGTTTTTCGTCATCAGAAATGTCTTTCAAGTCGATAGATTTAGAGAATTTATCAAACTGCTCAACTAAAGAATTGCATGCGGGGGGAGGGATTTGAACCCTCGGACCCCTACGGGACGGGACCCTCAATCCCGCGCCTTTTCCTGACTCGGCAACCCCCGCAGAACGAGGGGTTTCGATCTGCCTTCAGTACTGCCGGATTTATTATACTTGCGGTCGGGATAATGAAGGTATGCTAAGAAATGTAATGTCCAACACACACCACAACATCAAATAACCCTAAACCCAAAAATCAGTAAAAAATCATGCCAGTACTTCGACTGCGTACCTGCAGCAGTAGCGCAGTCTTGATATTTTCTGGTTCAGATACCTTTTCCATATTTTTCAACAAGCTCAAGGAGTTTTTTCCTTGTGAACGGCTTTTCGAGAACGTCCCTTGCACCGGCTGCGATTATGTCCTTGCCCTTGTTTGAGGCAAAAGCAGAAACGCCTATGATCACGGCATTTGGATCCCTCTTCAGGATTTCCTTCGTGGCTTCAATCCCGTTCATCCCAGGCATGAGAATGTCCATCAGGACGATATCCGGCCTGAACCTCTCGTATATCGCAATGGCCCTTTTACCGCTGTCAGCCTCGTAAACCTCGTGATTCTTGAGCATCAGCCTGAGAAGTTCTCTCATCGTGACGTCGTCGTCAACAACGAGTATCCGCATATCCCATCCACCCGAGTCCATCTATTTTAATTCACTTTATAGTAATTTCGGTTATCCTTCAGAAAAGGGTTACTTCCTCATATTCTCGATCAGTTCCAGCAGGTCCTCACTCGTCTGCCAGTCCCTCTCAAGCTGCTTGATTAGCCGGGTTATTCTCTCGACCTCCTCTTTGATCTTTACGGCCAGAAGCTCGGCGTCTGTGAATTCGTCTGCGAGCTCGCAGTACCCGTAAATCACCGCAAGAGGATTCTTTATCCTGTCAACAATGTGGGAGAACTCCCTTATGTTGTGTCTGAGCTGCTCCATCGTTCTCGCCCTTATCTCCTCCAGCTCGCTTCTGTGATATACGTACGCCAGCGTGCCCACGAGCGTTCTGAGGAGTTTGATTTCAGAGTCCATGAAAACGCGTTTTGCGAGGATGGTCAGAAAGCCAAAGAGGTCGTCACCTATTTTGAGGGGGAAGACTGCAGACTCGTGCTCACCGTGAACTCCTCTGTAAACGCAGTAGTCCGGATGCTCTCCCTGCTTCACGAGGACCTCTTCCTGGAGCTCCATCGCTTTCCTGACACACTCGTTTTCTATGCTATCAGTGACCTCTATCCTGCCCGCACGAATTACCTCGAACTTTCCGTCAAGCATAATGACGGCAAACGCACTGTCGTACTCCCTCTCGAGCTCTTTAAGTGCGATTTGAAGTACTATTTTTCTGTTTCTCACCTCAACAAGGCTCGTGTTGATCTTGTTTATTATTCTGAGCAGCCTCGCCACCCTGACACCCTCGGTCAGGTCCACTATCACGGATATCACAAGGTTTCTGCCGGAGATCTCAATAGCCTTGCAGTTCACTATGGTCTCCTTCAGATCACCGCCAATAACGAATCTGATCTCCTCAAGAGGACACGTGTCAAACCCGAGCATCAGTGATTCCATTTTCCTCAAAAACCTGTTCTTCGATTCGTCAGTCATGAAGTCCGTCAGGTTCATTCCGAGCATATCCTCGCTGCGTCTGAAGAACTCCTTGGCCTTTCTGTTGTACATAAGAATCCTCCCCTGCTCGTGAACGACGATTGGGTATGGTGACAGCTCGTAAACCGTTTTGTACGCCTCTTTCAGCTTTCGCTCCATTTCAAGCTCGAGATGATGATCCGTGACGTCGACAAAGAGACACAGCCTTTTCCTTCCGCCCGCATCCAGATTTATAACCTCAAGAATCACGTTTTTCTGGCCGCCGGGAGACGCAACCCTCAGCGCGTCCACCACTCCACCAGTCGCAAGAACGTTCTCAACAATCTCTCTGTCCTCTTCAGAAAATACATGCAGTATCCTCCGACCCACAACCTGTTCTCTGCTCTTCCCGACAATGCTGAGGAACCTGTCATTAACCTCCGTGATCTCCTGGTCATCGAGAAAAACAACGCCCACAGATCGCGAGTCAAACAGTGCTCTGACCACATTGCCCGAATTCAGGCCAGCATACCTCTTTTGAGTGCTCGAAGAAAGGGTGGAGGCTGCAGAGAGTATGGCTGAAACTATCCTCTCTTTTTCCGCTGGAACTATTGCACTCAGTGTTGAACGACGTTCACGCTCGAGCATCAATTCGGACTCGCATACGAGCACGACAGGACAGTCCACTGACTGGAGTTTTTCGAAGAACTCATCTCCCAGAGATGCAATTGCATGCTCATCAACCACGACGACCGAGCCGTCCAGCAGGCTTTCGATTTCGCCGCCAGGCTTGAGCTCTTCAAAATAAATTACCTTGCCTACACCGGATTCTCTCGCAGCATCCACGATAGTTTCAGGATGCCTTTTTGAGATTACGATCACGTTCATCGCACACTGAAACTTCGAAAGCGATAAATTAATAGTTTTTGCAATATTCTCCAGCGTCATTATTTTCGTTAATTTTATAACTGTGTGCGAGAAAAATTAAAGAAGATGATAAACTGCAGCAGGTTCGGCAGGGAGTTCTGGAGAGTTGTGGCCGACAAGTCCCTCGCCGGAATATACATTCACGACGAGAATTTCAGGATCATTTACGTAAATGACATCGTCGAAAGGGTAACCAAATACAGCAAGGAAGAGCTCATTGGAATGTCTGTTTTCGACTTCGTGTATTCGGAAGATCGCGAGAAGGTTTACAACCTGCACAGAAAAATTCTCGATGGAGAGATAGTCAGATACGAGTGCAGGTACACAACCAAGGACGGTGCTGTCAGGTGGGTGTGGGGCTACGTTACACCCATTGAGTGCGACGACCAGATGTACGCCATAGGCAACTGGATAGATGTGACAAAGCGAAAACAGCTTGAAAGCCAGCTTGAAGAGCACAGCGAACTGTTCAGAGTTCTGATCGATGAGTCTCAAAATCCCGCGTACATAATTCAGGAAGACCGGTTCGCCTATGCCAACAAGGCACTTCAGAGCTTGGTAGGCTACTCTTGGGACGAGCTTCAGAGGATCAATCCGCTGAATTTCGTTCACCCCGAAGACAGGGAGATGGTCGAAAAAAGGTACAGGGAGAGGCTTGAAGGCAAAAGGGGACCGGAAACGTATTCGTGGAGAGTTATAAGCAGGGACGGTAACGTGTTCTGGGTAACGGCGAGGCCCTCGAGGATAATCTACAAGGGAGAGCCAGCGGTTGCGAGTGTGCTCGTAGACACGACAGACCAGCACGTGCTCACGGAAGAGCTCAAAAAGAAGAACGAGTACCTCGCCCTGATAAACAAGATTCTCAGACACGACGTACTCAACGACATAACGGTCATAGAAGCGGCACTTGAACTCAACGACGACAAGATAAGAGAGAGTGCATCGAAAAAGGTTGAGAGGATTGTGACACTCATCCAGGAGTCCAAGGCAATTGAGGAGGCCATTGGGAAGAAGTACAGGGTGAACCTCGCGGAGTACGTCAGGGAAGTTGCCGAATCGTACGAGTGCTTTGCGGAGATCCAGTATTCGCTGAATGACGTGTTCGTTGAGGCAAACGAGTCCTTGAAGTCGGTCATTGACAACATCATGAGGAACGCTGTAACCCACAGCGGTAAGGAGAGGGTAACGATAGCCGTCGAGACCTACGCAGATGGAAGATTCGGTGTCGTGAGAATAAAGGACGACGGCAGAGGAATTCCAGACGAAATAAAGGATAAGATATTCGAGGAGGGGTTCAGCACATCTGGTAGCACCGGTCTCGGCCTGTTCATTGCCAAGAAGGTAATAGAGCTGCTCGGAGGAGAAATAAAAGTTTACGACAACTCCCCCACCGGGGCCGTCTTCGAACTCAGGCTCAGGAGGCACTGAACTGTACGCAGTTGGTAATTTTTTAGCGGCAAACTATATATAGGTTTATGAATAATATTATTCCAGAGGAGATGATATCATGGGAAACGGTTTTATGGGAAGCATACTGAAGGTGGACCTGTCGAGCGGGTCCCTGGACGTGATTGACGTAGATGAGCAGGTTGCCAGGAAGTTTCTGGGAGGTAAGGGCTATTCTGTGTACCTTCTCTGGCAGTATCTGAAGGAGTATGAGAAGGAGGGCTTTTCTGCGAGAGACATAGACCCTCTCGGTGATGAGAACGTTTTGATTTTCGGAACAGGACCTGCCACAGGCGTGGCCGGATTTCCGGAGGCTGGAAGATACCACGTAATGGCCCTCAGAAGTCCGCTAACCGGTTCCGTAGCCTCCGCAAACAGCGGTGGCAAGTGGGGACCCTACCTGAAATTTGCCGGCTTTGACATGATTGTGGTAGAGGGGGCGTCGAGCGAGCCGGTGTACCTCGAGATCATTGACGGAGTCGCTGAACTCAGAAGGGCAGACGACCTGTGGGGGAGAAGCGTCTTCGACACCACTGCAACCCTTGAACGGAGATACGGAAAAAAGGTCAGTGTCGCATGCATAGGACCTGCAGGAGAAAATCTCGTAACATATGCGGCAATAATGAACGACTACCACAGGGCGGCTGGAAGAACAGGCGTGGGGGCAGTGATGGGGAGCAAGATGCTCAAGGCAATAGTCGTCGGAGGGAGCTTCAGACCCGAGATAGCAAAGCCCGACAAATTCAAGGAAGCGACGAAAAAATCTCTCGAGAAGATTAAGCAGAACCCCGTTACAGGAGAGGGTCTGCCAAAATACGGAACCGCCGTTCTCGTCAACATAATCAACGAAAGCGGAGCTCTGCCATACAGGAACTGGCAGGAGTCATACCACGAGAAGGCGAACGACATAAGCGGTGAGACCCTCGCCGAAAAGTATCTGGACAGGAACCACGCATGCTGGGGATGCTCGATAGCATGTGCGAGGGCGACATCCGTGAAAAAGGGGCCGTGGCATGTGCTCAACTCTGAAGGTCCAGAGTACGAGTCAATATGGAGCCTCGGGAACGACACCGGAGTCATAGACCTCGAAGCGGTCATCAAAGCCAACCACCTGTGTGACGAGCTCGGTCTCGACACGATTTCAATGGGATCTGCGATAGCATGTGCAATGGAGCTTTACGAAAAGGGCAAGCTAACCCTCGAGGACACGCAGGGCATAGAATACACCTTCGGCAATCCTGTCGCTCTTGTGGCTGGCGTCTGGACGGCCTCATACAGAATAGGGATTGGCAAGTATCTCGCGCTCGGCTCAAAGAGGATGGCGGAGATGTTCGACCTCGACGTTTCCATGAGCGTTAAGGGTCTCGAAATGCCCGCCTACGACCCGAGAGGTATCAAGGGCATAGGGCTCAACTACGCCACAGCCAACAGAGGCGGGTGCCACGTCACAGGCTACACGGTAAGTCCGGAAATTCTCGGGCTGCCCGAGAAGATAGACCCGCTGACATACGAGGGGAAGGCCCAGTGGGTGAAGGTTTTCCAGGACTTCACCTCAACAGTTAACTCGACGGTCAACTGCCTGTTCACGACCTTCGCCCTTGGAGCTGACGACTACGCCGAGCTTCTCTCTGCAGTAACCGGGTGGGACATGAATGCCAGTGACGTCCTCACCATCGGAGAAAGAATTTACAACCTCGAGAGACTCATAATCAGCAAGTTTGGATTTAACGGCAAGGACGACACCCTTCCAAGGAGACTATTTGAAGACCCCGTGCCCGGTGGTCCAACAAAGGGACAGGTCGTCAGCAGGGAAGAGTTCGAAAAGATGAAGGAAGAGTACTACAGGCTGAGAGGTTGGGTCGACGGAGTTCCTACAGAAGAAAAGCTCAAGGAACTCGGACTCGCGTGACATCCCCCTATTTTTTGATTTTTATGAAAGTCCAGCTTGAGGTAACAACTTCCTGCAACCTGAGCTGCGAGTACTGTTTCAGGAAAAAGGAGCTCCAGAACCATGTGAGCATGGAAATAGTCGAAAAGATTTCAGACGCGGACGAGGTGGTACTTTACGGGTACGGGGAACCTCTGCTCCACCCTGAGATAACAGAGATAATTGAAATGATGAACGGCAGTACAATGCTCAGCACGAACGGCATGATAGACTGGAACTTTGACGAGGCTCTCGAACTTCTGGACAGAATAGGCATCTCCATAGACTTCGATGCAAGACACAGAAAGGGGCTGGTGTTCCGCAAGATAGAGGAAAAGCTCAGGAAGGCCGGCGAAAAGGCCACGACCCAGATCGTTATAACTAAGGAGAACATAGGGATCCTCGAGGACCTCGTAAGAGTTTCTGCGGAGAATGGTGCCGACGTTCAGCTGACCAACCTGATTGCGGGAAATGGCGAGCTCTACAAAAAGACGCTCTACTTCGAGGGGAGCAGATACTGCGTGGACCTGGTAAGGGGTCTCGACAGAGACTTCATTCTTTCTGCCATAAAGGACTGGAGTAAGGGAGGAGGGAGAAATGCAGAGGAGTACAGAAAACTTCTCGAGGAGATTTACAGCAGCGGATACTCTGTGAACATTCCGTACATCCTCGAATCCGAGGACAGGATTGAAACTGCCCTAATGACAGAAGAGATAGTCGAGGCCTGCGAGGACATTGCTAGAGAATACGGTGTTGGGTTTGAAAAGGCGAGCTTCTTCGGCGACTGGAAAAACAGAGAGTGCCCCTACGAGGGCATGATTTTCGTCAGAGTTGATGGAAAGGTATCATCCTGCATGTCATTTGCCTATTCCCATGGGGAGGTCGTGAACGACCACTACAAGAGTGTGAGCGAGTACACGACTGCTGATCTGAACGTCCACGACCTGGACAGTGCGTTTGAGAGCATGGAGAGCTTCGACCGCATCAGAAAAAATATGTCCGAGAGCTTTCCATGGTGTGCTGACTGTCCACACGTTTCCGGTTGCTGGTACGCGAAGCGCAACATGGACTGTTACGCCAATGAACCTTCCTGCTCGGAGTGTCTGTACAGCGCGAGAATAGCGAGATGCCTGCTGTGAGAATTGTATCCGCACTTCCTGAAAGCGAGTTGAGGGGACTCATAAGGGAGGTCCTTAGGGGTATGAAGGTCAGATTTACTGAAAGAGATAGCGCGTTTTTCACCGAGAGAGGTGCCATACTCGTTTCGGAGTGTGGGAAAACCCACTTCGGGTTAACACTTCACGAGGTAATCGTTCACGACGAGGCAATAGGTGAAGAAATACGGAAGAGACTCATGATCAAGAGAGCAGGAGGTTAATTCAGGAGGTTTTAAGTATTCTCGAACACACTCAAAAAACATGTGTGAGTCAAAAGTTGTTGTCAGGAAAGAAGGTAGAGAGGAAGTGGTAATGGAGGATGTCGTCAGGATAGAGGTCGAAAACGGAAAGATTAAAATGTGGGGTCTTCTTGGCGAGTATGACGAGGTCGAGGGTAGAATAGTGTTGATGGACTTCAGAGCTCACAAAATCCTTGTGGAGGGTGGAAGATGAGAGTTAAGGTTGCGATAAACGGATACGGAACCATAGGGAAAAGGGTGGCCGATGCCGTAAGCCTGCAAAACGACATGGAAGTCGTCGGCGTTACGAAAACAAAGCCCGACTTTGAGGCGAGGATGGGGGCAGAAAAGTACTCGCTCTACGCGGCAATTCCCGATAGAGTGGAGACTTTCGAAAAGGCTGGAATAAAGGTTGAGGGCACCATCGAGGACCTGCTCGATAAAGCAGACGTTGTTGTGGACTGCTCTCCCGGAAAGGTTGGAGCGGAAAACAAACCCCTCTACGAGAAAAAGGGCGTCAAGGCGATTTTCCAGGGAGGAGAGAAAGCTCATGTTGCAGAGGCGTCATTCAGCGCCCTCGCGAACTACGATGAGGCTGTGGGAAAGAACTTTGTAAGGGTTGTGAGCTGCAACACCACGGGCCTGGCGAGGGTTCTCTCAATCATCAAGGACATGTACAGCATAAAGAAGGTCAGGGCTACGATGATAAGAAGGGTTGTAGACCCAAAGGAGGACAAAAAAGGTCTTGTGAACGGAATAATGCCCGATCCTGTCAAGCTCCCGTCTCACCACGCTGAAGACGTGAAGACCGTGCTGCCTGACGTCAACATAGTGACGACGGCATTCAAGGTGCCAACAACGCTCATGCACC
>NZ_JBPLZQ010000084.1:0-3760 GCF_054018175.1 Geoglobus sp. | reverse complement strand
GGAAAGACGACGGTGATGGTGTGTTCGATTCCGGTGACGGGTTGATTGCCAGCATATCTGCGAATGATATAAATGCGACCTTTACGGGTTTGTCCGCATCAATCCCAGCAACCGGTGCCCGCTTCTTCCTGACAATAAACCTCAGCAGCGACATCCCCGAGAGCAGAATATACTATCAAGTGATGGTAATGCCACAAAGCATTGTCGTGAGCAATGGAACCGGAGATTCTTCTCCTGCTGGACCATTCTCAATCCTTGCAATAACAACAGTCAATGATTCGGCTACAACTTACGTGCAGCCCGATCAGACCTACCTTGCCTACACGGTAACATATGCCGAGAACAGGAACGACCCGACGGGCGCATTGCTGCAGTGGTTCAACATAACCGGCATGAGTTACGGCAGTATTGCGGATATAGCAAATGTCACGGTTCTGAATGCAGCAGATGGGACGCTGCTTGGATACAACAACTCGTTTAGTGGATTCCCGATATGCGTAAACCTCAGCAGTCTGAATTCCACTGCGGCAGCAGTTCCGGACAACTCAACATACAAACTGGCAGTTTATCTGACAGTCAGTTCTGCCACAACTGACGCCACGCAGATCGGGATAAACGCAACGATTACAACAAATGAAACAACAACCAAGCTGGTTGTAAACGACCCAAGTCCTGAAACTGTAGCCATACCAGGTATAAAGATAATTGCCCCGGACAAGGTGAAAAGTGCGGGCACCACTGTCCTCCAGATTAAAGTGGTCGATAATGCCGGTAATCCGATTGAAAATAGCAAAGTTACACTTTCTGGACTGGCTACAGCAACAGGATTCACCGGATCAGACGGAATGGTATCTTTCGAAATAATTGTGCGGAACTCAGGTACAATTAACGTACACGCAGCGTACATAAATGCGGCAGGGAACACCATAACTGCCACGAAGTCCATAGTGATCATACCAATATATTTCGGCGGTGGCGGTATGTGGATCAAACCGACACCAAGCCCGACACCTGAGGAGACCCCTGCACCAACACCCACACCAACCGCAACGCCCACGCCCACACCGACCAAGACTCCTGCACCAACTCCAACACCCGTAAAGACAGAGACCAGAGCAGAGACGCCAACACCTGCACCAACCAAGACAGAAGAGAAGAAACAGGGACCCGGTTTTGAGGCGGTGTTCGCCGTTGCAGGTCTGCTCGCGGTTGCATATATCCTGAGAAGAAGACGCTGAGACAATTTTATATTTATTTTTTATTTTAATGCTATCCACCAAGCCTGCTGTATAAATGGTGTCTAGGCCCCTTACAAAATCACATCTCAGCCAGCCTCTGCAACACCTTCTTTTCTCTAAATCCCAGAGCAACAACCACGCCAATCAAAAGGACATTCAGAGCTACAAATTTCAACACAGATCTCCTCGTATATCGGTGCAATCTCCTCAGACCGAAAGATTTTGCGAGTTTAAACACATCCTCAATAGCGGACCTGACTACCTTGAACTCATGCCATCTCTGCAACAGATTCATCAGCCTGGATTTAAGGGCCTTAATAGGGCCCTTACACAACCTCCAACCCGATCTCTTCTCAAACATATTCAAATCATCAACAAACAACTAACAATCCTTCCCATCAAAAGAGACATTATAAAATTCCTCTGCAAAGGAAACAAACCAACTAAAAACCGAAAAAGCTTATGTAGGGGGAGGCACAAGCCCTCTCCAGGTGAAAGCATGCAAATCCAGCTGGTAGTCTGCTGAACAGACTACGGGTGGCAGTTGCTGGAGAAAATACCCAACATTTTTCGATTTGGGGGAAGTAGTTTGCCCACTTTGGGAACTAGCCCCGGCCCACCTCCGTGTATGCAAAGCGAGTGAAAAACGTACAGTTCGAGGGTCAGTAGAATCGACCCAGCTATTCTTGTCATCGGCCTTTATCTCGGAATATCCAAAAATCCTTTATATATCTCCGTCAGTCTCACGCTATGAGCAAGGTGGTCCTTTGTTATTCAGGAGGTCTCGACACAACCGTTTGCATCCCTCTGCTAAAGGAAAGGTACGGATTCGAAGAGGTTATCACTGTCACGGTTGATATCGGCCAGCCTGAAGAGGAGGTAAAGAGGGCAGAGGAAAGGGGCAAAAAGTATGCAGACAATCACTACACCGTAAACGCGAGAGAAGAATTCGTGCAGGCCCTCTTCCAGCTCATAAAGGCAAACGGAGACTATGAGGGTTACGTGCTCGGAACCGCTCTTGCGAGGCCGATAATAGCGAGGAAGGTCGCGGAAATCGCGATCAGGGAGAATGCCGAAGCAGTAGCCCATGGTGCAACCGGAAAGGGTAATGACCAGCTCAGGTTTGACAATATCTTTTACGAGTATGACCTCAAGGTCATCGCACCCATGAGGGAGCTCAACCTCACCAGAGAGTGGGAGATTGAGTATGCGCTAAAGAACGGTATAGACATTCCCGTTACGAAGGAAAAACCGTGGAGCATAGATGAGAACATCTGGAGCAGGAGCGTGGAAGGTGGGAAGCTCGAAGACCCATCCTACGTACCGCCTGAAGAGATTTACGAATGGACGAAAGGTGGCGCTGATGAAGAGGAGATAATAAAGATCGACTTTGAAAAAGGTGTTCCGGTTGCGTTAAACGACGAGAGAATGGATGGCTTCGAGCTGATAAAGGAGCTGAACAGGATTGGCGGACTGCACAGGATAGGCAGGACGGACATGATGGAGGACAGAGTCCTCGGTCTGAAGGCAAGGGAGAACTACGAGCATCCAGCAGCCACCATACTCATAACTGCCCACAGAGATCTCGAAAAGCTCGTTCTGAGCAGGAGGGAGCTAAAATTCAAGAGGTTCGTAGAGGAGGAGTGGGCTGAGCTCGTCTACTACGGCCTGACAAACGACCCTCTCTTCGACGCGCTCAACGCGTTCATTGACAGAACTCAGGAGAGGGTTACGGGCTGGGTGAAGCTCAGGCTGGGTGACGGCCACGTCATGCCTGTAGCGAGACACTCGGAGTACGCGCTCTACAGAGAGGAGCTCACGTCCTTCGACTCCATGGCAATAGATCAGTCCATGGCTGAAGGATTCTCGCTGTTCCACGGGCTCCAGGGAAGAATATACAGGAAAATACTAAGAAGGGAGGATTAGATATCAACCACAACAAACGCGTACCACCCTCCATTTCTTTTCTCAACTCTGAAGTTGTGGAGCGTTATTGCCTTGGGTTCGAGCCTCACCTTCTCCGGAGAGAGGGCGTCTCCCAGAATCTTCCCTCTTGCCACCAGCCTGTCATCCCCGTGAACCCCCACCTCCACAGACCTGCCCGCGAAGTGCTCGGTGTCGAAGAGGTAGAGCAGCTCGTTCAGCCATGCGAAGAGCAGGTAGTCGGGACTGTCCTCCTCAACCTCCAGCGTTTTCACCTTTCCCTCAGAGAGGAGTTCCTGAAACGTGAACGCCTCGTAGAATGCCAGGGAGGCTTCTCTGAGCAGTCCAGCCAGATCATCCGCCTCCACCTCGAAGGCCACATCGGCCGTGTGATCGAGAAATCTGTACATGGTGAAACTTCGCGGGCAGGAAATTAAAAATGTTGGGAGACCACATATAGCACCGGTGGTGGAATGATAGCGAGGCTGAACTTCAGGGGCTGCAACTGCTACCTGATCGAGAGAGACGAGAAAAGGTACCTCGTGGACACCGGCACTCCCGGAAACCTGAAGAGGGCGAGAGAGCAGATAGACAGCATA
>NZ_JBPLZQ010000083.1:0-6115 GCF_054018175.1 Geoglobus sp. | reverse complement strand
ACTCGTTTAACGGCGATTAAAAACCAGTGGGGTTGGGTCAGAACTCCACAGTATTGACCTCACCATCCTTGGAGATTGTGGGGGTTCTTTTGCCGGTGGGGTATCCACACGCCTCTCCGGGGTTGAGGAGCCTCGCCCTCCCCTCCTTTCTGACCTCCGCCCTGTGGGTGTGCCCGCACACAACAATTTCGAACCTGCTGCTAAGGGCTTTAAGCACCTCCTGACTCGTGCCGTGGTACACGGCGAGGTCGCCGACCCTGATGACGTCTCCAAACACCCAGTTCTTGGACACCGCGATCTCCATCAGCTTCTGCCTGTCCCCGTCGTTGTTGCCGAACGCCAGATAGAGGTTATCGAGACCGAGGAGCTCCTTAAGAGCAAAGGGGGAAATCACATCCCCAGCGTGAACGTAAAAGTCCACCTTTTCACCTTCGATCTCGCGCAGCAGATCCCTTATCGCCACCACATTGTCGTGTGTGTCCGAAAAGGCGATGAACCTCATGGAATAACCTTACCGGAGTAAAATAAAAAGCTAACTGAATTTTTCGAGAATACAGATCGTTTTATACGTGACGTAAAGACTCGTCTTTGGTTCATCCCCAAATCCGGCGAACCTGACACCTTTCTCCCTGAAGATCTCCCACACCATATCGTCAAAGTCTCCGTGGGGAAATGCACCTATGCAGACAGTAAGGTCTCCTGACGCTGCCGCCTCGAGAAGTGGCTCAACGCCATACCCCTCGTGCATCACCACCGCGTTCTGGTCGATCAACTCGTCCAGCCCATCATCCACGATCTCCAGCAGCACCTCCCCTCCCCCGGAAATTCTCCCCTTCTTGAACAGGTCCTCCATCAACCCGACGAACCTGTTGTAATTTCTCGGAAGCCTTGTCCTGCGGTTCACCCGTATCACTTTCCCGGAAATCGTGTGGACGTAAATTTCGACGTCTTTGAGAGAGGAATCGAGGAGGGCAAGCAGGCAGTGGTGGACTATGTCTGGCCTCCCCCTCTTCTCCCTGTTCTCGAGACCATCCATTGCTCTGTGGTGCCTGGAGTCGTCGAGAATCATCTCCTCCGCCCTCTTCCCCCTCCTCCTCGCGTCCCTCCTCACGACCTCGTGGCTCGCGATCTCCGGAGGAATCGTTTCGAGGGAGGATTCGAGAAAAACGAACCTCATCGAGACAGGTAGGAAAGAGGGGTAAAAAGGTTATGCCTCTGCCCTGACGACGCTGATGCATCCCGTCGGACAGATTCTCTCGCACTTCCTGCAACCCACGCACCTCTACTGATGGGTCGGGAACGGAATAGGTCTCCTGAACTTCCTGCCAAAGAACTCGTACTCTACCATCTTCCACTCCCACACACCCTTGTCGCAAACGTCTATGCACTCTCCGGCGCCACCACACCTCCTCGCATCGAACTCGACCCTGTACTTCATGGAGAGCCCGAAAACTCTATTTGAATAAAAAGGAAAGAGAGGTTTTGATGGCAGATGATGAAACCGAGCTGAAGCGCGTGATTGCCGAGCTCAAAAACTATCCGGGCCTCACAAGAAAGAGCTACGCCGGTATGTTCAGGGATGTGGTTGGAGAATTCTTTGGAGAAGATGCGGGCTTCTACAGCCTGGAAGGCTGTGAGATCGTCCTAACTTCGGATGGAATCTGGCACAGAGTTCTCGAAGAGGACCTCTACTGGGGCGGTTTCGTTTCCGTCCTCGTAAACGTCCACGATATCTACGCGATGGGTGCAAGACCGCTCATGGCGGTCAACGTGATCTCGGCGAAGAGCGTTGCAGAGCTGCAGGAGATGAAAAAAGGAATGAACGACGCGCTCGAGCTCTTCGGGATAAGGATGGTGAAGGGGCACGTCCACCCCGACAGTCCCGGCAACTCCATAGATGTGGCGATGGTTGGCATTGCCGAGAGAGGGAGGGTCATCAGGTCCTCCACCGCAAGGCCGGGAGAGAAAATAGTGGTCGCAGTTGACACGGAAGGGAAACCGCACGAAAAGCTACCCTACAACTTCGACTCAACTAGGAAAGAGCCGGAACAGCTGATCAGACAGTTTGAATCGATGATCCGGCTGGCCAGAATGGGTCTGGTCGGCGCGGGTAAAGATATCAGCAACGCCGGAATTGCCGGCACAGTCGCAATGCTTCTCGAGACCAGCGGAAGAGGTGGCTGGATTGACATAAAGCGGATTCCGAAGCCAGAGAACGTGGACATTCTCCAGTGGCTCAAAACCTATCCCGCATGTGGATTTGTCGTCACGACAGGAGAGGCAAAGAAGGTCGTGGACGTTTTCAGAGAGCATGGAATTGAGGCACAAGTCGTGGGAGAGGTTGACGACTCGCGTTTGCTCAGGCTGAGAGCTGGAGAAAAAGAGGAGACCTTCTTCGACTTCAACAGAGAGAGTGTCTTCGGGCTAAGGTAAAAGATTCACCACCGCGTAACTCAGCACGTCACCGAAGATGAAGGCCATCACGTAGCCGATGGTGAGAAAGACTATGAAGGGTATCTGGGGTGTGACCCATATCCTGTCGATTCTCCCCTCTCTCGCAGCCTTTTCAAGCCTCCTCAGCATTCTGTCGTCCGGTTCAACGCCCCTCCTCAGCCTTACCAGCCTGTCCGCCTCATCCACGTACTCGAGCAGTGAGTGGTGGTCGGGTATGCGGCTCGCCGGAACCCTTCTGCCGATGAAGTAGTAGAGCCAGAATTTCCTGATTCCCCCCGCACCCTCCTTCACAAGGTTGAGAAGCAGAAAGTAGAGAGCGAACAGCGGAGCAAAAATCACAGCATTTGCGAGCGTCGAGAACGCGAATGAGAACCCCTTCATGAGCACCGGAAACGGGTGCACTTCAGGATAGAAGGGAAAGGTGACTGCGAGCACCATCAGTGCCTTCGCATCCGCTCCCCCGTAAAACCCCACCCGGTAAAAGAGATACGCGAGGGAAATCACGAACACCGCCTGAAACAGAGCGAGGTACAGCTCGAGAGTGGAGTGCTTGACCAGCAGCAGCTCAAGGAGAGTGGGTGGGATCAGTGCCGCGAGCATGATTTTCCACACTCTGTTCGGAACAATCCTGCTCCTGAGATCCATCCTGCTGGCCTGTACAAGGAACGCGAGACCAGTCAGGAACTTAAGGATGGCTATTACGCTTTCCATACATATCAACGAGGTCGGAGATTATCGCACTCGCGGTCTCCCTCTTACCTGCACCTCTCCCTATCACGAAGACCTCACCGGCAAGGTCGGTCTCGACGAGGATTGCATTCATTGTGCCGTAGATTGCAAGCGGATGTGTCAGCTTGACAAGCCTCGGAGACACCTCGAGCTTTCCGTGCTCGTCGGCCTCTGCTATGAGCCGTATCGTGTAACCCTTCTCACCTGCGACCTCAAAGGCCTCGGGAGTTATCCCCTCGATCCCGCTGATCCTAACGTCTTCGAACCTCGCATCCACCCCGAAAACCGAGTTCGCAAGAATCACGAGCTTCGCTCCAGCATCAATCCCCCGCACGTCATACCCCGGGTCAGCTTCAGCGATTCCGAGCTCCTGTGCCTCGCTGAGAATCTGCTGATAGGGCATTCTCTCCCTCTCCATCCTCGAGAGGATGTAGTTGGTCGTCCCGTTCAGGATACCCCTGACCCTTCTCACCCTGTTTCCCGCGAGATCGTTCCTTATCAGCTTTATGACCGGCATCGCTCCACCCACAGTTGCCTCGTAGCCCACCCTGACTCCATTCTTCTCAGCGAGAGACATGATCTCCCTGAACGCCACCACGAGCGGACCTTTGCTGGAGGTTATCACGTTTATTCCCCTCTTCAGCGCTTCCCTGATGTACCCGAGACCCGGCTCCCCGGTGAAAACGTCAGTCGGCGTGGTGTCTATCAGCAGGTCAAAGTCCACTGTGTCGAATAGCTCGCCAGCCCTCTTGGTTTCTGGAAGCTTCCCTCTCTCTTCCTTTTCTCTGATTGCCTGAGATACGCTGAAGTCTCCGTAAACTGAGCTCTTGGAGTCGGCTATTGCGACTATCCTGTAATCGCCAACCTCTCTCTCAATCAGGGGCCTGTTGGTCTCGAGCGCCTCTGCAACCCCTCTGCCAACCGTACCGAAGCCGAAAATCGCTATCCTGATCATAGCAGATCCTCATTCAGCGGCTCTATAACGAGAATGTTCTTTTTCTCACAAACCTCACGGAGGATTGAAACCGCCTTCTTCAACTCCTCCTTGCCCTTCGCGGATATAGTCACGAGCGCCGTTGACGGTTCGCTGAGCTTGGGCATCGTTATGTGCAGCTCCACGACCTCCGCGTAGCCCGTCTCGTCAATCCTGTTGACCGTGTCGCTCAGGTCTGTGTGAATTATGTGCCCTATGAGCAGGAAGCTCGCAGTGGCGAGGAGCCTCACCTCGTTGTAGCTCCTAACGTGTATGCCCGCCTGCTTTATTCTCTCGACCAGACTTTCGAGCTTTTCAGAGCCTATGTCTATCACGAGCTCCACAGGGACTCGCTTCATCGCCGTCGTCTTGTGCCTGTCGTGAACGACGCTTATGATGTTGCCACCCATCCTCGAAATCGGCTCGATTACCCTCAGCAGCTGTCCCGGTTTGTCCTCCAGCTCAACGACGAGGGTTACGATCATCACGGATCACTTGTATATCTCCACGCCCTCCCTCGACGTTATCTCGCCGAACTTTTCAATAAGTCTTCTCGTCACCTCTCCCGGCTTTCCGTCCCCAACCGGTCTGCCGTCTATGTAGGTTACCGGCGCTATTTCGGCAGCCGTTCCCGTGACAAATATCTCGTCCGCCGAGTAGAGATCAAAGAGACCGATGTTTGCCTCCCTGAACGGAATTCCCAGCTCCCGTATTATGTCTATCACAACGGCCCTCGTTATCCCCCTGAGGTTGTTTATGGTCGGTGGTGTCACGATCTCGCCGTTCTTGATGATGAAGATGTTGTCCCCGCTCCCCTCGCTCACGTAACCGTTGTGATCGAGGAAAATCGCCTCATCTCCTCCCTTCGCATTTGCCTCTATCTTGGCGAGTATGTTGTTCAGGTAGTTCAGCGACTTTATGTTCGGGGGGAGCGCGTCAATCGCGTTTCTCCTGACCGTGACGGTCACTGCTCTGAGGCCTCTTTCGTAGAGGTCTCCGTAAAGCCTGCCCCACGGCTTCGTTATGATTATGATGCTCGGGTCCGAGCACTTCCTCGGATCGAGGCCAAGATCGCCCACTCCCCTCGTCACGATTGGTCTTATGTACGCGTCCCTCAAACCGTTTCTCCTGAGCGTCTCCAGTATGGCCTCCGCAAACTCCTCTTTAGTGATCGGGATTTTGAGGTCTATTACTCTCGCGCAGTCGTACAGCCTGTCGATGTGCTCGTAAAGCTTGAAGACTCTGCCGTTGTACGCCCTTATTCCCTCAAAGACTCCGTCACCGTACAGAAAACCGTGATCGAATATGCTGATCTTAGCCTGACTTTCCGGGACGAATTCTCCGTTCATGTAGACGAGAAGCTCCTCCATCCTACCCCCCGCCAACCTTGACATTAAATATCAAATAAATCTTTCGAATTCGAAAGTGTTATTTTCTCGCCCGATACACTAAGATCATGAAGCTGGAGGTCGTAAAGATCGAGAACCCGGATAACAGATACCAAGTGATCGTCGGGCAGGCGAACTTCACAGTTTTCACGTGCGACGACATTTTCAGAACTCTGCTCACATCAGTTCCAGGAATAAAGTGCGCAGTAGCCATGAACGAAGCGGCCCCAAAGCTCACCAGAGTCACGGGAAATGACGAGAAGCTGAAAGAGCTTGCCGCCAGAAACGCGCTGAACATTGCCGCGAGTCACGTTTTTGTGGTTTTTGTTGAGAACGCATTCCCGATAAACGTCCTCAACGCCGTGAAATCACATCCAGCGGTTTGCAGCATATACGTCGCTTCGGCGAACCCGATTGAGATAGTCGTCGCCGAGACAGAGCTCGGGCGTGCAGTTCTCGGAGCGGTGGATGGGCAGAAAGTCGAAAGGATCGAGACCGACGAGGAGAAAAAGGAGAGGAGAGAACTCGTGGAAAGGCTCGGGTACAGAGTTGATTGACGAGCTGTAGGGTA
>NZ_JBPLZQ010000082.1:0-25049 GCF_054018175.1 Geoglobus sp. | reverse complement strand
GTAAAGTTTAATAAACCTTAGGGCGGTAATTTGTAACTTGGATAAAAAAGTATCCATATATTTTCAAACGAGAAAGCTTGTAGTGGTGATGTGCCATGAGATGGTATGAGATGTTTGCGGCTCTGGCGGTGCTCGCGCTGTTACCAGCACTTGTCACGGCCAATGGCGGAATGATGGATGACGACAGTGATCACCACATGATGTACATGAATCAGACCGAGTACATGAACCAGTCAATGAATGGAACAGGCAATGCAACATACATGCCCAACACACCGGGTATGCGTGGCTACGACGATGATGAGGATGACGACGAGCACAGGAAAGATATCGCAGAGGAAAACAGAGAGAGAATGATGGAGAGATACGAGGAGAGGCACGAAGAAAGGCTTGAGAAAATGAAGGAATACAGAGAGAGATTGATGGAGAGGGAAGAGCACATCAAGGAAATGAAAGAGAGATACAGGGAGAGATATGAGGAGGAAAAGGAATACTACGAGATGATTAAACACAGAGGTCTCGGTGATCCTGAGGTGTTCAGGTATGCCAAGGGGTTTGTGGTGGATGGAATAGGGTTTGCCTACGCACACATCGAGCTGCTTGAGGCAAAGATAATCGCGATGAACCTCAGCGACAACACGACTGCCGAGCTACTGAGCGAGATCGAGCAGCTGAAGGCGAACTTGGAGGAATGGAAGGCAACGATAAACAACTCTACCACGCCCGAGGAACTCAGAAACAACGTTAATGCATTCAAAGAAGAGTGGGAGCTGACGAGAATAAAAATACAGGCCATGGTGGCCAAGGTCGTCGCGCTGAAGTTTGAGGAGGTCATAGAGAAGGCCGAAGAGAGGTCATGGGTTATCGAGGACAAGATCTCGAAACTTGAAGAGCTTGGCATCGAAACAGAAGACATACGGGAAGCCTATCAAGAATACCTCGATGGACTCGCTAAAGCCAAGGCAGAGATTGCCGTGGCCCTGCAGCACTTTGACAATGCAATAACAGCACCAACATACGAACTGGCGAAAGAGGAGTACGAGGAAGGCAAAGACGCGTACCATGAGGCAAAAGACGTATTCAGCGATTCCATGGACGAGCTCAGGGATGTTTTCAAGGAGTACGCTGAAAGAATGAGAGAGATGAGCGAAGTAATGCCCGCAGGTGGAAACATGACTACAGGCACAACTGCAACACCCACCGCAACACCAGTAAACGAGACGGTTACGAACTCAACCACGTAAGGGGGTGACAGGAGATGAGAAGGGTCGCGATGGTTGTGCTCCTGCTCGCAGCGCTCGTCCTATTCGGATGCGCTCAGAAGGAAGCCAGCAAGGTTGCAGAGACCACACCCACCCCCACACCCACTCAGACTCAGAGTGAGACGAGCGTCGAGAACCTGACCACAGACATCAACGACACATTCAAGGACGTGATGACCGAGCTGAACCAGATCCAGGACCTGGAAAAGGCAGTGCAGGAGCTGAACACGCTGAACTTTGAGATATAATCTATCTCCCTAAAATTTTTTAAAGGCTGGATCTGGAATAACTATTCTTCCATCCCTGCCCTCCACGAGCCTACCCCTGCCACTCTTGTAGAGCATGACGGTCAGGGCAGAAATGATCGCGTCTACATCGTCGTGAGTTCTTACACCTCCCTCCAGGTCCACGTACCTACCGAGAGAGGCTACTATCCTCTGCAATCCAGCCTTCGTCCTCTTGTCGGCCTCAGGCTCAATACCGAGAACGACCCTGCTCGCGAAGGGGTAAACCTCGTAAACCTCGATACCGCTGGCTCGAAGGAGTTCCGCGATCTCCATCCCCCTGACAGCTATCCTCCTGAAGAACATGGCTCCGGAAGGGAACAGCCTTATCCCCATTTTCAGCAATTTTCTTTCACACTCCCTGAAAGCTCCGCTCTGGGGCAGGGAAAGGGGTGCGTCGATACCAACTGCGGCAACACCTGCTGCGATTACGTCATCCAGGCTGTCAACAACCCTCGCCCTCCTGCCATCAACAATCGCGAACGCATGTTTATGAGCACCCACATCCACTCCGCCGAACTTCACGGACAAACATGGTTCAAACCACTGAAAAGGAATTCTGAAGGTGTGTCCCGAAAACATCGTGGGATAACGATTTTAAACCGTGACGGTATTAACTTAAAACATGTTCCTGATATTCGACCCGGTATACATGATGTTGGCCGTCGCGGGATACATGGTGATGTTCCTGCTCGCGGGATTCGTGGCGCCAAAGGTAGCCGGCAGGGTGGCGGGCAGGTTTTCGCTCTACACCTCAATGCTCCTGCTCGCGTTCCTGATACTGGGCATAAGTGCAACGATACTCTACGCGATCCTGATCTACGCGGGAATTTCGGCCGGATTTACAGGCCTGATTGCATTCCTGCTGATAATCAACTTCCTGATGTACCTCGCGTCGCCGTACATGATCAACATGATGTACGGTGCGAAGCCGAACCCTGAACTGCAGTCCGTTGTCGATGAGGCGGCGATGAGGCTCGGGGAGAGGAGGAAGTTCAGGGCGATGGTGGTCAGGTCCCCTCCAAACGCCTTCGCATACGGAAACTTCCTCACAGGCAGGTTCGTCGCCGTATCCGACTCACTGATCAACATGCTCTCGAGGGAGGAGCTCCTCGCAGTCGTCGGGCACGAAATAGGCCACCACAAACACAGAGATTCGGCCGTGATGCTCCTGCTCGGTCTCCTGCCTTCGGTGATATTCTACCTGGGCTACGCAATGGTTCACTCGGCGCTGAGAGACGACAGGAACGGAAAGCAGATTGCAATCATAGGGATAGCGGCAGTGATAGCGAGCTTCGTCGTCCAGATCCTCGTTCTTGCCTTCAGCAGGCTCAGGGAGTACTATGCAGACACCGAGGGTGTGAGGGTTGCCGGCAAGCTCCCCATGCAGATTTCACTCGCGAAGATTCACGCGTTCTACTTCAGAGCTCCGAGTGCGTATGCGGACATACAGGACAGCAGCTTCAAGACCCTGTTTCTCTACGCTTTCGTCAATGCCGTCGCAAACCCGTACGTTTCGATGAGAGACATAGAGGCACTCAAGAGAGCAGAGGTCTCTCCGCTCCAGGAGTTCATGTCCACACACCCACCGATTCCGAAAAGGCTCAGGTTCATTGACTCGCTGCCGTACTGAACCAAACCCCTTTTATATTTTGCAATCCCCTATTTTTTCATGAACCCGGAAGCTCTTTACAGGATAAGCTACGGTCTGTACATCGTCTCGAGCCACAGGGATGGTAGGCCAAACGGCCAGATAGCGAACACGGTCTTTCAGGTGACCTCCGAACCCGTGAAGGTTGCGGTTTGCCTGAACAGGCAGAACCTCACCCACGAATACGTCTCAAAGTCGGGAGTTTTCTCCGTATCGGTTCTCGGGAAGGATACGGACATGAAGTTCATAGGGAGGTTCGGATTCAGAAGCGGAAGGGACTTCGATAAGTTCGACGGTGTGGACTTCTTCTGGGGAAAGACCGGAGCGCCAGTCGTGAGAGAGCACGCGATCGCATACATCGAGGCAGAGGTGATCGGTGAGATGAGCGTTGGCACACACACGCTGTTCGTGGGTGAAGTTGTCGAGGCAGATGTGCTGGGAGAGGGGCAGCCACTGACGTACGCGGAGTACCACTACCTGAGGAAGGGCAAAACTCCTAAAACCGCTACTGTCCACTTCGAAGGTTGACAGCGTTCTTTTTACATCACAGTCTGCCGAGCAGGTGTGCGTTCCCGACGTGGACGTTCTTCAGGTGCTTTTTCGCCGCCTTCAGGCACTCGATAACCTGGCTTCGGGGAGTGACAGGCAGGTCCCTCAGCCTGTATTCCGGGTAAAAGACCAGCAGCGAATAGGGAATCTCATCGTCGAGAGAGGATATGAACGACGCTATTCCGTCAACCTCACTGGCGTCAACGTAGTAGGGAACGAGGAGTGTTGCGGCTGAGAGAACCTCGGGATACCTGCTGAAGACTGACTCAAAGTTTTTCAGAACATCCCTGTTGCTCCTCCCGGTTAGGATCAAATGCAGGTCAGGGCTCCAGGCCTTCAGGTCAAACTTGACAGTCCCTCCGCTCACAAAAGATAACCTGCCTGCCCTCATGACGAGCTCCCTGTTCCCTGCGCCGTTCCACTCCCAGCATATCATGACATCCTCCCGCAAATCGAGAATTTTCTCACTCAATTTCAGGGCAAACGGCATTTGAGGCTCAGGAGACCCTCCAAAGTGACATATGCACCTTACCCGTGGGTCGAGTGCCCTTCTGAGCACGTCATCAATCCCGACCGACGGAGCGCTATCCGTAAACATGTGTTCCCAGTTCTGGCAGTAGAGACAGTCGAAATTGCAGCCGTAGTAAAACACCGCGAGGTTGAATCCCGCGAGCTCCGAGCCCCTGCAGAACCAGGAGTTGCAGCAGTTTGTCGGCAGCGGGTCGAGGTAGGAGTGCTGCATGGAGCGAGTTGAACTGATTTTACCCCTGACCCCGCACAGCCCACCTGCTATCCCGCATCTGTTTGAGCACAGGACGCAGCTACCCTTTCCCAGAGCATCGAGACCCTCGTGGATTTTCTCCGCGACCCATCCACTGCTCTTCGCACACTCAGGACATACCGGGATTGCACTCGAAGGCCTCTGACGGGAGCAGACCACGCACTCCACAGTGAAATGATATTTCCAAAAATAAAAAGGTTGATCTTACCTCTGTATCGGACCCACGTCCTCGTAACCCTGCCTCTGTCCCGTGCCCGCCTGTTTCACGAGTCTCTCCGGATTCCTGATCAGATCGACCGCATTTCTCACGTGCTCCCTTACCCTGTTCTCCGCCACTCTCAGCAGAGTCTTCTCGTCCTCGGCTTCATCCTCATGGATCGTGACGTCGATGATGTGCCTGTTGGTCATGAGCTCGGCAATTATCTTTCCCACCGAGAGGGCGATGTAGCTGAGCGCATCCTTCTCAGCCCTCCCGACCCAGCCGAGAGTTATGACGATGTCGCAGTCCTCTTCCTCTATCAGCTTCTTTGCCTCAACAGGAAGGTCCTTTATCCCGGGAACCGTCCTCCTCACGTACCTTACCCCGGCATAGTTTCTGAGCTCGTCTATGGCGATGTCACCCATGTTGATTCTGGAAAACGTCGTGTCGACTATCCCGATTTTCATCTGAGTGCCTCCATTGCCTCGTGTATTGCTGGCCTTATCGCCTTTTTCCTGAGGAGTATCTCCTCTATCGCAGCGAGTGTGGCGAGAAGGTCCCTCTTGCTGACGTTGCCCATGTGCCCTATTCTGAATATCTTCCCCTTCAGATGCTCCTGCCCGCCGGAGATCGTTATCCCGTACTCCTCCCTGAGCGTCCCCCTGAGCTCCTTGTCCGTGATCCCCTCCGGCATTTTAACGGCCGTCACGGTATTGGAGTAGCGGGAGTGCTCGTTCAGCTCAGGGAACATCTCCAGCCCAGCAGACTCTACCCACCTTCTCGTGGCATCTGCAAGCTTCCTGTGCCTATCAATTCTGTTTTCGATGCCCTCCTCCTCGATGATCCTGAGTGCCTCAGCAAGGGCGAGGAACAGCGGGACGGCCGGGGTGTAGGGTGTCTGATTGTCAGCGGCCTTCTTAACATACGCCTTCAGGTCGAGGTAGAGAGGAACGTTTTCGTTGTAGAAATCCCAGGCGCTCTCGTTCACCGCAACAGCAGCCAGCCCGGGAGGGGCGCCGAGGCACTTCTGCGAGCCAACAATTGCCACATCCACACCCCACTCGTCCATCCTCACCTCATCACCGCCAACACTCGTAATTCCGTCCATTATCACCAGCGCGTCGTATTCCTTCGCAATCCTGGCAATTTCCTTCGCGGGGTTCAGTATTCCCGTTGAGGTCTCGTTGTGAACAAAAGCAACGGCTTCGCTTCCGTTTGCAAGTGAGTCCTCCACCCTGTCCAGGTCTATGCTCGTACCCCACTCGAACCTGAGGTGATCGACCTCGGTGTACCTCCTCGCAATCTTCGCAAACCTCTCACCGAACTTGCCGTTGTCAATGCATGTGATCCTTTCAACCCTTGAGAATGATGCTATTGCCGCCTCCATTCCAGCGGTACCGCTACCCGAAATGATCGCGACATCCCCCTTTGTCCCGAAAAGGGGCTTTATTGCGGTTATGCAGTACTCAAAAACCTCCTCAAAGTCCCCGCTCCTGTGGCCTATCATCTGTTTTGCCATCGCGTTTATTATCCTCTCGTGCAGTTTCACAGGGCCCGGAATCATCAGAAGACCTTCTGGCTTCATGCTGAAAGATTAAAATCCCGCGTTAAAATACTTTTTGGCGAAAAATAGCATGTAAAAAGGTATAAAATATCCTTAATTATTCCTCACTCTCATGACAATGGCCAGCGTTCCACCGGCCATCATGAAGGCCGACCCGATCCAGACGAGAGATACGAGGGGTATGAGGTGGACCTCGAGGAAAACCTGACTCTGAGAGAATCCGCTCATGGCTATGTAGTAGTCCTTGAAGGGCGTCGCGATTATGTCTATGCCACTCACCACCCTGTCCTCCCGCATGAGGTTGTAAAACTTGGTTGACGGCGTCGCGGTACCGACATACTCTCCGTTCCTGTAGACGTTTATCTTTGCGACCACCTCAGTCATCTCCGGCCTGTCCACCTGGCTTAGATCCACGAGCTCGAGCGTAATCTGCCCGAAGTGCTTGGAGTTGATGACCGCCTGGTTGTCGTGTATGCCTATGGACACGTGCTGGTAAACCTCGTCGTACATCCACGAGCCGGCAACACCGATGGAGATCAGGAGCACCCCAACGTGGACGAGGTATCCACCCACCTTCCTCGCGTTCTTAAGGTCCTGCGGAGAGAACGTAAGCAGGTGATTTACCAGTGAAAACGCGGCTATCCCGGCAGCCAGTGCCACGAAGAACATGCCGGAAAGGACGTACGTCAACCCCAGCGCAGCTATACCCACCGGAATGGATGTCAGGAGCAGCTTCCTTGTCCTCTCAGGATCCATCACCCAGCCGACCGAAACGCAGACCCCAATGAGTGCTGTGAGAGCTATCGCCAGTGGAGTTTCCACCCTGTCGTAATAGCTCCTGTCAACCGCGACGTTTTCGAGGATGGAGGGAGTTATCGTCCCGACGAGGACTGTAACTGTGGCCAGAATGAGTATCAGCAGGTTGAGGAAGATCATGAAGTCCCTGCTCTTTATGCCGTACCCCTCTGACGGGAAGACTTCCCTGCGCTTAGTGTAAACGTACGCACTGAGAATTCCCGTCGCTGCTATCAGTATAAGGTAAAGCCACCCCTCCGGATTCTCACCGAAGGCGTGGACGCTCTCTATGACTCCACTCCTAGTGATGAATGTCGCGAGGACCACGAGGGCAAAAGAAACGTACGCAAGCCAGTAGTTCCAGGAGGCGAACTGCTTTCTCCTCATTATCCCGTGCAGGAGTCCTGTTACAGTGAGCCAGGGAAGGAGAGACGCGTTTTCCACGGGATCCCACGCCCAGAAGCCACCCCATCCGAGTGTCCTGTATGCCCACCAGGCACCGAGAAATATTCCGATGGTGAGGAACAGCCAGGAGATCAGTGCCCAGAGCCGTGCTCTTATGTGCCACCCCTCTTCCCTGAGGTAAGCGGATGCAACTGCGAGGGCGAACGGTATCGTTGCACCTGCGTAACCCAGAAACACCGCGGGTGGGTGGAGTGCCATTTCCGGAGTTCTGAGGAGGGGGTTGAGTCCGTAACCCTCGTGGGGGAAGTACTCCCACCTGTAGAAGGGGTTGGAAAACGTCAGCAAAACTATGAGAAAGAAGGCAGTGACAGCGCTTGAGATGGAAAGGGTTAACGCGGACATCCTGTCCTTGCGCTCGACTCTGAGATAGAGTACGTTCAGCAAGGAAACGAACAGCACCCACAGCAAAAGTGACCCCTCTCTGCCAGCCCAGACCGCGCTGATGGTGTAGGCGAGGCTGAGGTGAGTGTCTGAATAGCTGTAGACGTAAAAAACGTTGAAGTCCCTCACCAGGAAGTAATACGTCAGCAGGAGGTAAGCAAGCGCGACAAGGAGCGTGTATGCGTAAACAGCTCTCTCACCGTTAAGGGCGTACCTTCCGGCCTTTCTGCCCCTCGTCATGATAGACACGTAAAACGAAATGGCAGAAAAGAGGCTGACAAAAAAAGCAAGTACGAGCAGAACGTACCCAATGTCCATCAGCTCACCTCTTTGTTCTCACCCACCTCGTACTTGCTCGGACATTTCAGCAGGAGCTCTTCAGCGTAGAAGACACCGTTTTTGTAATCACCCTTCACGACCGCGGGTATCCCCTCCTGATAGTTGCTCACGGCTCCAGAGTACCTCACCACGATTGTGCTTTTACCGTCCGTGAGCTTGAAAATTCTCGTATTGTTCTCGTAGTAGTAGACGGTCGAGTTCGGAACGATTGTCCCGTTCACCTGAACGTTTTCCGCATAGCCCTTTTCGACAACCTGGCTTACGGTTAGGTACGGACTTATACCCTGGTTGAATGACACGATAACCAGCACGGAAAACGCAATCAGCGAGAGTCCGATAATGAGCTTGATTTTTCCTCCTTTGTCCATGGTGTTAACTGCGTTACCACAAATATAAAGCTTTTTCAAAATTATTAAGCATTTAGGATGGCTCAGCACTCAAGACCCTCATCATCGCGTTCAGCGGGGCCCTGTCATCATCGCCACCGCCGAGTTCGACGGTATGGTATTTAAATTCAGCTCCATCAAAAGCCAGTAAAATTTATGACATTTAATTGTTAAGAATATGCATGCGATGCGGAATTGCCTACTTCAGAGACGTCGAAAAGAGGATCACGGAAAGAGCTGAACTCTCATTCAGAAACGTTTCATTCAAGAGCGCAGGTCAGGCTTACTGGAAGGCCCTCGTCGCAGATGAGTCCAAAAAGGTGAGAAAAAACACTCTCGAGATCATAAGAGTGAAGAGCGTCCACCTGCCACCCAAGAGCACGGTTGCACCCCTCTCAATAATCAGGCACGCCTGCGGAACGACAGTGGACAGCGTTCCGGAAAGAATAAAGAAGATAGAGGAAACGAGGGTCATCAACCACGTGTACTTCTACGCCATAGATGACGGAGTGGTTGAAAAGGGAGACCTCGTCGGAATAGTTAAGGTCTACCCCATAAACGTCGGAAACCCTGAAGAACAGGAGTTCATAAGACCACCGGGCATAAAACCGAGACTTGAGGAAATCTCAGCGAACCTAACCTACAGAGAGGGTGGAGAGGTCAGAAGGGAGAGGGCGACGTTCAGAGAAACATGGTACTCCAGGTGGAACCTCGGAGAGTGGAGAATGATGATCGCCGACGAGGATGCGAAGCTCGTACCTGGAGACGGGAGGCTGATAAAGATCAGACCCTTAGAGCTGCCACCCAACACGATCCCGGTCCCGCTGTACGGCTACAGAACTCCACTTGGAACAGTTCTCGAAATACTCTCACCAGGGAAACCGAGAAAAATAGAGGAGAAGCGGATAGTTACACACGCACTGCTAATGCCAACCGACGAGGGAGAGGTGCGAAGGGGGGACGTCATCGGGGTGCTCAACGTCTATGCTGTCGGCGTTGGGGAGATGGTGGCGAGACTGACGCCGTTTCTTACGGAAAAAACAGAGGGAAATGTCCTCGTAAGGGAAGGCAAATCCGTAAAGAGAGTCAGGTTCGAGCACAGGCCATTTGTCTTCAGGCGAAGCTCAATCGGATACCTGAAACCAATAATAGCCGCTGAGACGAAGAAGGTCTCGGCAAACATTCCAGAAAGGATCGAAATAGAGAAGATTGACGTTCCGGCAGGCTCCATTCTCCAGCCCATGGGTGGGAGGGGTCATGCGTACGGTCTGACAGTTGACGTCGAGTTCGAGAGGCAGTCCTTTGTTGAGGAGGACAGGGTTGTGGACGCGGCAATCGTGCTATCACCCATGGACGGTGAGATACTCAGGGGAGACCTGATAGGCGTCCTGATGCAGTACCAGATTACGCCGCTCGCATACCCGGACATTTTCGTCAGGAGGTACGAGCAGGGGGCATAAACTATTTAAATAGACTCAGCTTTCGGTTCAGCAGGAGGTGTCACTGTGATCTGGCAGGGAAGGAGCAAGAGGAAGTATACGGGAAAGCTTTACAGAAGGTTCAGAAAGAAGAGGAAGTACGAGCTTGGTAGGGAGTACATAGAAACGCTCATAGGGGAGAGAAAAATAAAGAAAATCAGGGTAAGGGGCGGAAACTACAAGATCAGGCTCTTCAGGGACAGGTACGCGAACGTTTACATCCCCTCGCAGAAGAAGACGGTCAAGGCCGAGATAAAGACAGTCGTGGAGAACAGGGCACACATCCACTTCGCAAGGAGGAACGTGATAACCAAGGGCGCGGTGATTGAGACATCTGTCGGCAGGGCGATTGTCACAAACCGCCCCGGTCAGGAGGGCATCATAAACGCCGTCCTGGTGGAGGAGTGATTTTTAATTAAAAATCCTTACAAATTTCGTCATTTTTAAAAATTTCCCGTCTCCGGGCTTTTTGGCCATTTTAAAGAGAAAATTATTAATATTTGTACACTTACCTTTCAGTAAATTTCCGGTTCGTTGAATCTGAGGGAGGTGATTGCTTTGGCAACTCCAACAAGGGAACTGCTCTGGGGAATTGGGAAATCACTGCCGTACTACCTGCACTACACGCTGTTTCTGATTGCAACGATTATATTCCTTATCGGAGTGTACAGGTGGTACAGGATCCTCCAAACCGGGAGAAACGACGAGGACAGGCTAAACAACTTCGGGAAGAGAATGTGGTACATGCTGAGAGACGGCTTCGCATTCGTCAGACTGTACGTGCGGGAGGCAGAGATCGGAGTGATGCACATGCTCATTCTCTGGGGCTTCATTGTCCTCACCATCGGCACCCTCGTTCTCACGATTGCCGCTGACATAAACTCGTCCTTTTTCAGGGGCACATTCTACCTCGTCCACGAAGCGCTGATGGATCTCGCTGGTCTGGCTCTGCTCGCCGGACTCATCATAGCGGCGTACAACAGATATGTAGCGAGGCCGAGCAGGTTTGCAAAGGTATGGCCA
This sequence comes from Geoglobus sp., assembly GCF_054018175.1. Classification (NCBI taxonomy): domain Archaea; kingdom Methanobacteriati; phylum Methanobacteriota; class Archaeoglobi; order Archaeoglobales; family Archaeoglobaceae; genus Geoglobus; species Geoglobus sp. The sequence continues at coordinate 13,892 of NZ_JBPLZQ010000082.1, read as the reverse complement.
CACGCGAGAGATGATGGAGCCGTTCTCGTACTTCTCCTCACCATAACTGTTCTCGGGTTCTTCGTCGAGGCGCTGAGACTTGCGAGCGGAATGCCTGCGTACACAGCCATTATAGGGGAGGCGCTATCGAAACTCGTCCCGTACGACCTTGCAGCCTATCGAACCCTCTGGAGCCTGCACTCACTGCTTGCATTGATGTTCATAGCCCTGATACCATACACGAAGCTCGCCCACGTCATAGCGGCACCGCTCAACATACTGACGAGGAGCGAAAGGGGGGCTGCTGCGAGAAGCGTCGAGGATGAGGAGTACATGGGAGCGATAGAGCCGAGGGACCTGCAGTGGAGGGACATGCTCTCGAGTCTCGCCTGCATGAGGTGCGGAAGATGTCAGGACATGTGCCCTGCTTCCAATTCAGGAACGAGTCTCTCACCGATGTTTCTGATGCAGAACCTGCGAAAAACGCTCGACGAGAGTTTCGACATGCTCGGCAGACCCAGGAGTGATGATGTCCTTCTCCTTGACAACGTTCTCGACATGGAGGCCGTTTGGGCCTGCACGACCTGCAGGGCGTGCATGGAGATGTGCCCCGTTTACATAGAGCAGATGGAGATAATCGGAGAGATGAGGAGGGGGATAGTGGAGAGTGGCGAGGCTCCTCCGGACATCAGAGACTTCCTGACCAACATCCAGAAGCAGAAGAACCCGTGGGGAGAGGCGAAGTACAAGAGGGACGCGTGGGCCAAGGACCTTGAAGTCCCGAGAGCGAAGGATTCGGAGTTCGAGTGGCTCTGGTGGGTGGGCTGCGGACACGCCTTCGACAGCAGGAACAAGGAGGTCACGAGGAAGCTCGTGCGCATTCTCGACGAGATCGGCGTTAGCTACGCGATACTTGGAAGGGAGGAGGGATGCTGTGGAAACGACGTCAGGAGAGTTGGAGAAGAGGGTCTTTTCCAGGTACTCAGGGAGGAGAACACGGCAGTATTCGAAAAGTACGGTGTCGAGAAGCTGTTCGCCACATCTCCACACTGCTACAACACGTTCAGGAACGAGTATGAAAACATTGAGGCAAAGTTTATCCTCGAGATAATACACGAGGCCATAAGGGATGGAAGGCTGAAGCTGAAACACCCGGTGAACAGAAAGGTCACCTTCCACGATCCATGCTACCTCGGCAGATACAACGGAATGTACGAGCTTCCAAGGGAGATCCTGAGAGCAATACCGGGGGTTGAGCTCGTTGAGATGCCCAGGAACAGGGAGAGGGCGTTCTGCTGCGGTGGCGGTGGTGGAAATCTTGTGAGGGAGTACCCCGGAGACGACAGGCCAAACAACATCAGGGCCAGGGAAGCAGGAGAGACCGGCGCGGACGTCCTGGCTGTCGCGTGTCCGTTCTGCATGATAATGCTCGAGGATGGAGTGAAGATGGAGAAGCTCGACAGCAGAATGGCAGTGATGGACGTGATAGAGCTCGTATACGAATCGGCCTTCGGGCCGGAAAGTGAGGGTGAGCAGTAAGTTATTCCCCAAATTTTTTGGGGCTCACGGGTAGTAGACGAAGTCCCTCACCTCCTCGAACTGGAGCAGGTTGGGCTTTCTCTTCTTTCCAGAGAGGATTTTTCTGGCCGCATCGGCCCCACCAATCCTGTTGAGCGGCTGGTTGTTGTTACCGCAGCTGTAACTGTACGTGCACCTCGGACAGCCGTCAGTCCTGTTGCAATCGCAGCCCTCCATGACGTCTACGGCAATTTCCAGAGCCCTCTCGATCCTGTCATACAGCAGCCTGCTCACGCCGTTTCCACCCTCGCTCGAGTCGTAGACGAATATGTGGCCGTCCGGAGTTGAGATCCCACCCATGTAGGCGCTTCCTCCTCCGGTTATCCCGTCGCTCGCCTCTATCAGCACGTGTTCGAGAGCATGAAACGAGCCAGCATAGAAATCCTCGAAATCCCTCTCTTCAGGAAACGGGCTGGCGAACAGGAAGCCCTTAGTCGAAAACGTGTAGCTGACCGGCCTGTCAAGATGGTGGGTTTTCAGAGATCTGTCGTCGTACGGATTTCTCAGAACGTATCCCGTGACGAAAATGGTTATCTCGAGGTCGCAGTAGAGCATTTCAATGGGGTCCTGCTTTACCTCTATCACCCTTTTGACGGACGGTATGGCCGTGTAGAGCGGCGAACTCGTCTCGACAGAATCGTGCTCTTCGAGGTGGGCCTCCATGCGGGTTATGTCAAGATCCACCACCCTGTACTTCCTGCGGTTGTGAATGACGAGTGCACCCGGGTGAAGTTCCCTGATCGCGACAGGCAGTGCTCTCTCACCTATGACCCTGCCGTCACAGACCATCCTGACGGCCCTTCCGGCGCCCCTCATGCTGAATTGCTCGTGAGGCGTGCCTGCTATGTAGAAGTCACCGGCATCTATCAGCCTGCCCTCCTTCAGGAGGGCGCTCAGCACATCATCCTCGATCTCGCCCTTCAGCAGTGGTGTCTCTCGCGCCATGGAGAGCACGTGGTGTCGCTTCACAACCTCGTTGTCCCGTTCCGCGTAGCAGTAAAGCCGCTCCATGAAGTACTCCTCCGGGTGCCTTCTGTAGTAGCTCGCGATGGAGTCCCCATCCCTCAGAACGACTATACCAACGCTCCTTCCGCTTCGCCTTCCCGACCTGCCCATTCTCTGAACGAAGTACGGGTAGGGGACGAGCTCACTTATCACGACATCCACATCCCCTATGTCTATGCCCAGCTCGAGGGTGGAAGTGGAGACCAGCACCCTCAGCCTCCCATCTCTGAAGTCCTTTTCGACTCTCTCCCTGACCTTCTTCGGAAGTCCTGCCTTGTGAACCCCGGTCCGCACGCCCTCCTTCTCGAGGATCCAGGCTATCGTCTCAACGCTCCTGTAGCTGTTTCCAAATATCAGCACCTTTTTATCTCTCAGTCTGAAAACCAGATCTCTTATCACAGTGTAGAGGTTTCCGTACACCATGACCACGTTCTTCTCCCCCGTTGACTCATCGAACCTCACCACGTCGAAGTCCCTGTCAAAGAGCAGCTTCGCGAACTCAGATGGGTTGGCGATCGTCGCCGAGCTTGCAACAATCTGCGGGTTTGAAAACCTGTACAGCCTCTTCATGAGCCAGTGTATGTTGGACCCGATGAATCCGGAGTAGCTGTGAAGCTCATCAAAGACCATTATCCTCGTTTGCTCAACGAACTCTCTGAACTCCGGTGTGTTTCTCAGGTGATAGTCCACCATGTCGGGGTTCGTGAGGATCAGGTCTGCCCTCCCGTACAGGACATCTCTCCTCTCCCCGTAATCGCTGTCCCCGTCAAACCTTGCAACTCTGACACCGACAGCGCTGGAGTAATACCTTATCTTCTCGAGCTGGTCTCTCGCGAGCGCCTTCGTCGGGTAAAACAGGATTCCCTTTCCACCACTTCTGAGCATCTCGAGAACGGGTATGAGAAACGCCTCAGTCTTTCCCGTTCCGGTCGGTGCGACTATTACCGTGTCTCTGCCAGAAAGGATTTTCTCAATCGCAAATTTCTGAAAGCTGTAGAGTTCGCGAATTCCCCGTCGGAGCATCGCCTGTATCAGCGAGGTATCCACCGGAAGACCTCTAACGTCGTGCCTCTCCAGATCCCCGCCCAGAACCCTAAAAAAGTAAACGACCTCGTGATCTGTCTCAAAAACAGGTTTGAGGGATTCGTCTCTGCACAGACGTTCAAACAGCTCGAGGTTCCTCTGCCTTACCGACTTTTTCGAGCATATGCACCTGCTCTTCAGCCTTCCACACTTCTCACAGAAAAACAAGTCAGCGTCCATTAACAAGTGTCTCGAGGATCTGTTTTACTCTTTTGTCCTTGATTGAGTATATCCTGAACTTGCCGTTCTGCCTCTCCTCCACGACACCTGCAGCCTTCAGCTTGCTCAGGTGGTGGCTCACGAGAGTCTGCTGCTGTCCGAGGATCTCGGAGATCGCACAGACGCACATCTCGGTGTGTGTGAGAATTTTCAGGATCTGCAGTCTGAGAGGGTTTCCCAGAATTCTTAGAAAGTTTGAAAGCTCCTTCAGCTCCTCGTCAGTGAACAGCTCCATGAACCCCTCGTAATCGCACCTGCAGTAGTACTCGTAGTTCTCGTCCCTGTTCTCCAGCTTCTTCCTCTTGAACTCTGAATAGTCAAACTGATAGGGCATGTCTCTTACGCCAATTGTAAAACATATAAATTTAACGCAGTAAATACATGAAAATGCAAAGAAAGAAAAAAATGTTGAAACGTCTACCTGAGTATCCTCATTGAGTTGAACACCGCTATGAGCGCAACGCCAACGTCGGCAAACACGGCCTCCCACATCGTCGCATCCCCTGCAATCCCCAAGCCTATGAAGGTCAGCTTCACTCCAAGGGCGAGCACTATGTTCTGCCAGACGACCCTCCTTGTTTTCCTCGCAGTCTTAATGCATGCAGGCAGCTTGGACGGGCTGTCGTCCATTATGACCACGTCTGCAGTCTCAATGGCTGCGTCGCTCCCGAGCGCACCCATCGCCACTCCAACGTCCGCCCTTGCCAGCACTGGCGCGTCGTTTATACCATCACCGACGAAGACTATCGTCTCATCAGGAGCCTTGTTTTTCTCGAGCTCCTCTATCACCCTGACCTTGTCCTCGGGCAGTAGCTCGGCGTAGTACTCATCCAGGCCAATCTCCTCCGCCACCCTCGCAGCAACGTTCTCGCTGTCTCCGGTAACCATCACGACCTTTCTTACCCCGAGCCTCCTCAGCTCCTGCACCGCCTGAATCGAGTCCTCCTTTATTTCGTCGGATATGATCAGGTAACCGGCATAGGTTCTGTTTACGATCACGTGGGCAACCGTCCCATCGACGTGGCATGTGTCGTGCTCAATGCCGAACTTGTGCAAGAGTCTGTCGTTGCCGACCATCACCTCCACACCGTTTACCCTCGCCCTCACACCGTGTCCTGAGATCTCCTCGAACTCACTCACATCATCTGCATCAACGTTCCCGCCGAAGGCCTCGATTATTGCCCTCGCAATTGGGTGACTCGAGTGTGCCTCTGCCATGGCAGCGAATTTGACTATCTCGTCACCCGTAAATCCGTTCCTCGTCTCAACCCTCGTAACCCTGAACACGCCCTTCGTCAGTGTTCCCGTCTTGTCGAAGGCGACGATCGCTGCCCTGCTAAGTGCGTCGAGGAAGTTGGATCCCTTGACGAGTATCCCGTCCTTCGCTGCCCTTCCAATGCCTCCAAAGTAGCCGAGGGGTATTGAGAGAACGAGTGCACACGGGCACGAGATGACGAGGAGAACCAGAGCCCTGTAAATCCACTTCGAGAATGGATCTCCGGTAACGAGCGGTGGTATGACTGCAATCAAAACGGCAAGTCCCACGACGACGGGTGTGTAGTACCTGGCAAACTTCGTGATGAACTTTTCGGTTTTCGCCTTCCTCGAAGCAGCGTTCTCAACGAGCTCCAGCACCCTCGAGATCGTCGATTCACTGAGCTCCTTAGTAACCCTCACCTTCAGAAGCCCAGACAGGTTGAGCATTCCGGAGAGAATCTCGTCACCCGCCTTAACGCTCCTCGGGACGCTCTCACCCGTAAGCGCAGAGGTGTCAACGGTCGATTCACCATCTATGATCCCCCCATCCACCGGTACCCTCTCCCCGGGCTTTATGAGGATGATATCTCCAACCCTCAGCTCTTCCGGCCTGACCCTGACCGTACCACCGTCAGTTACAAGATTTGCATACTCTGCTTTCAAGGCAAGAAGCGATTTTATGGAGCGTCTTGACCTGTTTACGGCAAGATCCTGGAGGAACTCTCCGACAACGTAGAAGAGCATGACGCCAACAGCTTCGGGGTACTCCCTGATGGCGAACGCTCCGAGGGTGGCAATGGCGATCAGAAAGTTCTCGTCGAACACGTTGCCACGAACGGTATTTACCAGGGCATTTCTCAGGACTCTCCATCCGACCAGGAGGTAACTGACAACGAACAGCCCGAATACTGCGTAGTTGTCAAGGCCATAGTAGTACCTCAGGATGATGCCGGCGCTGAACAGCACGATGGCCGGAATTATGAAGTATGCGCGTTCCAGCGCATTCTCGCCATCGCCAGCATCCTGAAGACTGCCGTTGTCCTCTTCGATTACGATGTCCGGCTCAACCCGTTTGACTATCTCCTTTGCCTTCTCCGCGTCACCCTTCACCGTCATTTCCTTGGTCGCGAAGTTCACCGAAACGTACTCAAAGCCCTCTTTTTTCAGCTCCTCCTCTATTTTTGCGGCGCAGCTCGCACAGTCCAGGTTTCGCAGCCTGTACTTTTTCACGCCTTTCTCACCTCACCTATGTGCCTCATGGCGATGTCCAGGATGCTCGCGACATGCTCATCATCCAGGCTGTAATACACGTTTCTACCCTCCCTCCTGTACTTGACGATCTTTTTATCCCTCAGTACCCTCAGCTGGTGAGAAATTGCAGAAACTGAAAGGCCTGTGACTGCAGACAGGTCGCAGGTGCACAGCTCGTGCTTCGACAGGGCTATCAGTATCTTGATCCGGGTGGAGTCGGCAAAGGCCTCCAGAAATTCTGCCAGCTCAACCACCACCTCATCAGGAGGGAGCGTTGAAAGGACCTCCTCGAGATACTCGCCGGGCATCCCGCCCCTGCACACCGGAGGGTTATTCTTTCCCATATTTGAACAATTGCTCAAATATCAGATAAATGTTTCCGTCGAGTGAGTGCAAACTCTTATAATGTCCGGTGACACCACTTTGTCTGAATGCTGTGGGTCGAAAAGTACAGGCCAAGGACGATTAAAGACGTAGTGGCGGACAAAACGGTGATCCAGAACGTTCTTAAGTGGGCGGAAGGCTGGAAGAAGGGAGTAAGGCAGAAACCTCTGCTCCTCGCCGGACCTCCGGGGGTTGGAAAGACCTCCCTTGCCGTTGCCCTCGCGAACACGATGGGGTGGGAGGCAGTTGAGCTCAACGCCAGTGACCAGAGAAGCTGGAACGTGATTTACAGAATAGTTGGAGAAGGTGCGTTCAACGAAACCATCAGCGATGATGGTGAGTTCCTCACGTCGAGAGAGGGGAGGCTGAAGCTGATAATACTTGACGAGGTCGACAACATCCACAAAAAGGAGGACGTCGGTGGAGAGTCCGCACTGCTGAAGATCATTCGCAAGAAACCCCCGCAGCCGATGATTCTCATCGCAAACGAGCCTTACAACCTCTCCCCGGAGCTGAGGAAAAACACCGTGATGATCACGTTCAAACGGCTGAACAAAAACCAGGTCGTCAAGGTTCTCGAAAGAATCTGCCTGAGCGAGGGGATAAAGTGCGACAGAGAGGTGCTAAAGCTGATAGCCGAAAATGCAGGTGGCGATCTCAGGGCGGCAATCAACGACCTGCAGGCGGTTGCTGAGGGCAGGGAGGTAATAAAACCAGAAGACGTGGTTGTTGGCAAGAGAACGCAGGAAACGGACGTTTTCAAGGTCATGCAGAAGATATTCAAGACGAAAATTCCCGCACATGGAGACGCGATGCTGCTCGACGAGAGTCCCGATGACCTCATAATGTGGGTTGACGAGAACCTGCCCCTCGAGTACAGAGACGACGTCCTCTACGATGCGTACAGAGTTCTGTCCAGGGCAGATGTTTTCCTCGGGAGGGTCAGGAAGAGGCAGTTTTACAGACTGTGGAAGTACGCAACCTATCTGATGACCACAGGTGTTCAGCAGGCCAAGAGCGAGACCGCGAGGGGGTTCACGAGGTATCGACCACCATCCGTCTGGCAGAAGCTCGCATACGCCAGGAGCAGGAGAGAGATGTACCGCAGAGTTCTGAGGAAGATCGGGAAGTACTCCCACATGTCTGCGAGGAAGGCCATTGAATTCTTCCCCTACTTAAAGGTCCTTCTCGAAAGGCTCGAGGTTGATGCAGCTGCAAAGGTGGCGGCGTTTTACACGTTCGACCTCGAAGAGCTCGAGTTCATTGTCGGTGAGGGGAGGGCGAGAGAGATTCACGAGTACGTCGAAACCCACAGGCTCCACAGAGTTGAAGACGAGAGCTTCCTCGCAGGATTTGGGGAAAAAAGCGATGCTGAAGAAGTTAGAGCGTCGGAGGACAGGGAGGGTCGCGAGGAAGAGAAGGTGAAGCCTGAGGAAGAGGATAAAAAAGAAACCGGGAAGGAAAAGCATGTCAGAAAGGGGAAGAACCTCACGCTCGACGCCTTCTTTGGTGGAGATTGAGAGGAACGCGGGAATCAGGACGTTCATCACGTCCACCCCCGGAATTGGAGGGAGGATAAAGGAAAAAGACGAGCACTTCAGAGTGGAGGAGGTCCTGAGCGCGAGGGTCTCGGAATCAGGAAACCACCTTCTGATAAGGGTCGAAAAGAGGAACTGGGAAACCCTGAACTTTGTAAGGGTTCTCTCGAATGTCCTCGGCATAAGCAGAAAGAGGATAGGGTTCGCCGGCACCAAGGACAAGAGGGCGATCACGGTCCAGTATTTCACCATCTCAAACGCGGACGAGAGGGTCGAGAGGAGGCTCTCAGAGGTGAGGCTGAAGGATGCAACCATCGAGATCGTCGGCAGGACGAACAGGAAAATCGACCTCGGCGATCTTGTAGGTAACCTGTTCACGGTCACGGTCGATGACGTCAGGCACCCGGAAAGGGTTGGAAGGATTGCGGACGAGCTAAGGGAGAGGGGAGTGCCCAACTTCTTCGGACTTCAGAGGTTCGGAACCCTCAGGCTGATAACCCATGAGGTCGGAAAGCACATAATCCTCAAAAACTACGAAGAGGCCTTCTGGACCTACGTCGCTAAGCCATCAGAGCTTGAAGATCGCGAAGTCTACAGGATCAGAGAGGACCTGTGGAACGAGAGAGATCCGGTAACCGGTCTGAGGGAGCTGCCGAAACACCTCATCTACGAGAGAACTCTTCTCCAGAAGCTGAGAGAGGGTAAAAGTGAACTCGAGGCCCTTCTGTCGCTGCCGAAGAGTCTCAAGCTCATGTTCGTTCACGCCTACCAGTCATACCTGTTCAACCTGCTGCTCTCCAGCAGAATAGAGGAGTTCGGGACGCTGAGGGAGATCGACGTTAATGACCACGCGGACTACAGGATGGCTGTGGAAAGATACATCGTGAACGCAGAGGAGTTTGGCAGGGTAACTGAATTCAACTACAGAAGGGTCAGATTCCTTAGCGAGAGTGGGTACGCTTACCTCGCCCTTCCCCTGCCCGGGTACCGGACTGAGCTTGCCGGCTGGAGCGGTGAGAGACTGAAGGACATTCTGGACTCAGAGGGAGTTTCGCTGTCGGATTTCAGGGGAGAGTTTCCAGAATTCTCGTCCAAAGGCTCTTTCAGAGTCGCAGAAATCCCGTTCGACTTTGCGGGACTCGATTACCACACCGAAAATGGGAGGGTTGTGTTCAGGTTCTTCCTGCCAAAGGGTTGCTTCGCCACATCTTTTCTCAGGGAGTTCACAAAGTCAGATCACCCCTACTTCCTCAAGAAATGACGTGTCGTCGAGCACCTCGAGGCCACCGTCGTAAACTATCCTCTTATCGAGACCCATCACGACCACCCTCTCGGCAAGTTTTTCCACTATATCAATCTCGTGTGTTGAGAGAATCATTGTCCCGGGATAATCCCTCAGAATGCTCACGATCTTTCTCCTGGTTTTCCCATCAACGTTGGCAGTGGGTTCGTCGAGGAACAGAATTTCTGGCTGATAAATCAGCACACTGGCGATTTCCACTCTCTTCTTCTCACCACCGCTGAGTCTGAACGGTGGTTTGCTCAGCACCTTTTCGAGCCCGAACTCGCCTGCAACCTCCTCTACCCTCCTCGCGATCTCGTTCCTGTCAATTCCGAGCTGGAGAAGTGAGTACTTAAGCTCATCCTCGACACTCGGGTTGAAGAGAAAGATGTCGGGATCCTGAAAGACGAAGCCTACCCTCCTCCTGATCGTGTCCACGACCTTCCCGATCTCCACGCCGTCAATGTAAACCTTCCCGGTTGTGGGCTTCAGCAGACCAGACAGGACATGCATGAGCGTGCTTTTACCGCTGCCGTTGGGACCGAGGAGGGCCAGCTTCTCTCCCCTCCCTATTTCAATGCTGAGCCTGCTGAATCCGAGAGTGCCGTCCGGATAAATGTAGGATATGTCCTCGCCAACAATCACAGCATCACCCACCATCCAGCTATTGCCAGAACGTAGACGAGATAAAAGTAACCCCTGCTGTACTCCCCGGAATAAACTATCTCCCTACCCCTCGAGTTCATCGCCATCTCGAGCATCTCGGCCTTCTCGAAGCTTCTCAGGAAGAAGAGTCCAAGAGACTTCCCGCCGTTCCGTATCGTCTCAAGGTGGCTCCCCTTCTCCAGCCTCCTGGATTCCCTCGCAATCATGATGTCGAGCAGGTCCCTGAACATCACAACCGTGTACCTGTAGGTCAGCCAGACCACATCGAGCATAACGCCGGGCACCCTCAACCTCTTCAGTGCGTACATCGCCTCGTTAAACTTCGTGGTCAGAATGAAAAGCTGCAGCGCCGAAATGGATGCAAAAACCCTCATGGGGAAGATCACCGCGTAGAACAGATTGCGCTCGTATATCGAGACCGGAAGCACTATTATGAACGAGAAGACTGTAAAGAGAGAGCTCCTCTTCGCCAGCAGCCTGACGCTCAATCCAGTATTAAAGGCGAGGAAGTACGTTGCGGCGAGAATCAGAGCGACCCTGGCAAACTCGAACGTGGAGATTGAGAGAACTATAAAAATAACCGTTCCCACGAGCTTTACCGCCGGATCCACATCATGCAGGTACGTCCTTTTTGTGTACTCGTGGATGAAAAAATTGTGGAAGTACTCGGTGGCATCTCTGACGGTCTTCTCAATCAGCAGGTGCATGTCTCCTCATCATCGCTACGGACAAAAAGATTGCCACTCCTATCGCCCCGGAGATCAGGGTGCCGAGGTAGTCGTTGAGACCAGGAATCGTGTAGTCGGGGAATATTCCCGTGTACGCCTGAGCGTCGTGCAGCCCCATCTCCTCGGCAACATTCTCGAGCGGTTCCGCGTAGTTTACCAGCTCTGCAAGGTACGCGAACACCGGAGAGAGCAGGATCATTACTGCAATAACGACGAGCGGCGTCTTGCTGACCTCTCTGACCTCAAGCTCCGGTCTCTGGGAGTACACGTAGGTGACTATGCCGGCGGTGATCAGCCCCTCAATGATTCCAAGAATGCCGTGCCAGAAGCCCATTGCCGACGTGGCAACGACCGCGTTGTACTTGAACGCCGTGGACAGGCCAATCTCAAGCCCTGCGAACATCGCCGCGAGTGTTATGCCGAGCCAGCCTGCAACAAAAGCTGCCAGAGATCTGTTAACCCTCTCAAGGGCCCTGTACGCATACCAGCCCACAAAGACGTTCACAACCGCCATGTTCCACAGATTCGCGCCGAGAGCAACAATGCCGCCATCGCCGTATATCAGTGCCTGAACAACGAGAACAGATGCCATCGCGATGCTGCCAGCATACGGACCGAGGAGTATTCCTGCAAGCCCCCCACCGACGAAGTGTGCAGAAGTTCCTCCCGGAATGGGCCAGTTAAGCATCTGGGCCGCGAATATTGCCGCAGCAACGACACCGAGCATGGGTGTGTTTACCTTCTCCTCCGACAGCCTCTTGAGGGAGTACCCCAGCACGGCGAGTGTCAGAACCCACATAATTCCTGCTATGCTCATGTCGAGGAAACCGTCTGGAATATGCATCTTTCAAGCACCTCCTTGTTATTTATTAACAACATTCCGAGTGAAAGTAATACCGATTTAAAAAACTTCCGGTATGCACATGAAAAGGAGCAAAACCAGCGAAAAGACTGCGGAGAAGCGAAGGTACTGAAAGCCAGAAGAGAATTTGGATAGAAAATAAGTGAGAGAATTACTCCTTGACTAGCTCGATTTCGATCGTGGAAACGTTCACGATCCTGCCCTGCTCGCTCTCAAGCTCCTCAGTGTCTATCTTTATGCTTCCGAGCTTGACGTTTGGCATGAACCTGTTCCTGACGATTTCTGCGACATCGACAGCCCTGCTTATCGCCTTACCCCTCGCCTTTATCACGACCTTGCTCGCACCCTCGTTCAGCTGCGTGAGTGTCGCAAGCACGTAGTTCATAACCGGCTTTGAACCCACAAACACTACTGCCTCCTCTGCCATGGCTATCACCTGAGAACGCATGATGGAGGGCGGTATTTAAACTTTTTTAAAACCCGGGTCACGCTGACGGCAGTCTCAGCCGGAAACCTCAACAACAATCACGTGCTTTCCGTATTTCTTCATGGTGTACGGAACTCCGGTCCTGTCGAGCTCACTCCTGATGAGTTCCACCGACGGAAATTCCCTGAAATTCGCTATCAGGGAGTAGTAGAGCTCGAAAAGTTCCCTTCTATCCGGTTCGATGTCAGAAAACAGCTCGGAAAACACCACTATGAGTCCCTCGTTACCTATCGCGTTCAGCGCGTTTTTCAGCACCGCCTTAGGATCTGAGTACTCGAGTATCGACGAGAGTATAGCAACATCGTACTCTCTGCTGAACTCAAGCTTGCTTTCAGCATAATTCTGAATGAGCCTGACCCTGTCACTCAGTCCGTTCTCAAAGCAGTTCTTTTCCGCGATTTTAATCAGCGACCTGGAGTAGTCCACGCCGGCATAAAACCCGCTGCTGCCCACGAGTTCCGCGTAGTACTGGGGGGACGCGCTGCCACACCCGAAGTCAACGACCCTGTCTCCCGGTCCAATTCCAGTGACCTCGCTGACAAAGTCCCTCACATACCTGTAGATGCCGGTTTCGAGCCACAGATTCCAGAGGTCCGCATCCTTCACGAACCCGAGGGTTATGTTAGGGTGTTCCGGGTGTATGAGCGCGTAATATGATGCCCTCTCCATGGTATCGAGAATGTCAAGAATCCTGCCATCGATCTCCTGCCTCATGTGCGTGCACGCCCTGTCAAGGAGGTCGCCGAAATCCGTCCGAGAGAGGAAGGACCTCCAGCGATTCAGGTAATGCTGGTTAGGGTACTCCTCAACAAGCCTTAGCTTGAAAACGTACGCTTTCAGTACCATGTACCCGTAGAAAAAGTCCATGTACCTGTCGATGTCGGTTTCCCGAACCATTCAGACCTCACCGTAAACCTTCTTCACGTACTCAACAACCTGTCTTCCCAGATTTGTGATTCGATAGTATTTAAACCCTTCCCGCTCCACCACCTCCACGAGACCGAGTTCGATGAGCGAACTTGACCCGTTGTACCTGTTACCCATTCCCCTCAAGCAACCGAGAACGTTCGACGGGTCGCTGCGTATCATCCGCGAAATGTTCGCGAGGTAATCATAATTCGGATATATGTTGTAAAGGTAGAAGAGAACTTTTCTTCTCAGTGCACTTTTGTTAATGCTCCTCAAAATGTGCGGATCTATGGTCAGAATGTGCGGTGACGTGATCACCATACATCACCCATCATAACAATCATCCGTATAATACAAAAACATTGTCCTAATGATGATGATTAAATACTGAGGGAAATAAAATAATTACACGCAGATACAAACTAAACACCCATATTGAGCAGCGATGATATCGCAATGTGGCTGACGTAACCGCTTATAGCGGCGACCCACATCATGCCGACAGTGTGAACAAGCCCGGACATCAGCCTCCCGCCATCCATTATTTTGATGGCAAAAGTCGAGAGAACGGCGTGCAGGAGCATCAGAAGTGTTATGAGAGTTGAAACAAAGCTGAGGTCTTCCTCAGGAACTATGTGAAGAATGCTGCCAACGAATTCCGAGG
>NZ_JBPLZQ010000081.1:0-5518 GCF_054018175.1 Geoglobus sp. | reverse complement strand
ACCTCTGGACCATCTCGTCTATGACCCTCTTGGCATCCTCAAGAATCGTTCTGAACTCCATGATGAGACCATCTCTCTTCATCTTGAGCAGCGCGTGACCCTTTTTGGCCATCGCTATCCTTCTTCTGAGCTTTATCAGCTCCATTCTGGTTGGCTGTACGTCCATTGTATCACCCGCTTAAAAAAAGAAAGCTGATTACTCCGCCGCCTTCTTCTTGTAGGCGGGGTGATACTTCTCTATGAACTTCCTCTCGATCTTGGTCAGCTCGCTCTCCGGCAGCATCGAGAGCAGTTCCCACCCGATGTCGAGGGTCGTTTCGATGTCCCTGTCCTCGTACTTGCCCTGCTGTATGAATCTCCTTTCGAACTCGTCTGCGAACCTGAGGTACCTCCTGTCCCTGTCAGAGAGAGCCTCCTCACCAACAATTGCAACGAGACCCCTGAGATCGACACCCTCAGCGTAGGCTGCATACATCTGGTCGTTCCACTGCACATGATCGTCTCTCGTCCTGCCCTCGCCGATACCTTCCTTCATCAGCCTGCTGAGTGATGGCAGAACGTTGATGGGCGGGTAGATGCCCTTGGCGTGCAGCTCTCTGCTGAGCACGATCTGTCCCTCTGTGATGTAGCCGGTGAGGTCTGGAATCGGGTGAGTTATGTCGTCTCCCGGCATCGTAAGGATGGGCATCTGGGTGATCGTACCCTTCCTCCCCCTGATTCTTCCTGCCCTCTCGTAAATCGTGGCGAGGTCGGTGTACATGTAACCCGGATAGCCTCTTCTTCCTGGCACCTCTTCTCTCGCAGCGGAGATCTCTCTCAGAGCCTCACAGTAGTTGGTCATGTCGGTGAGGATGACGAGGACATGCAGGTCATACTCGTAGGCGAGGAACTCAGCAGCGGTGAGAGCCATTCTCGGTGTAAGCAGCCTCTCAATGGCAGGATCGTTTGCCAGGTTCAGGAAGACCACTGCTCTTTCAAGCGCGCCAGTCCTCTCGAAGTCCTTCATGAACTGGTGAGCTTCCTCGTGGGTGATACCCATGGCCGCGAACACGACAGCGAACTCCTCACCCTCACCCCTGACCTTGGCCTGCCTCGCAACCTGCAGGGCAATGTCGTTGTGAGGAAGACCTGAACCGGAGAATATGGGCAGCTTCTGTCCCCTGACGAGTGTGTTCATTCCGTCAATGGCTGAGATACCGGTCTGGATGAACTCTCTCGGATACTCTCTGGCGTACGGGTTTATGGCCGCACCTATGATCTCTCTCCTCTCCTCAGGAACGATCTTTGGTCCACCGTCAATCGGATCTCCAGAGCCGCTCAGAATTCTGCCGAGCATGTCGTAGCTTACGTTGAGCCTGATGATGTCTCCGGTAAACCTCACAGTTGATGAGGTATCAATACCCCTCGTACCCTCGAAGACCTGAACGACTACCACATCCTTGGAGGTGTCCAGCACCTGACCCCTCCTTGTAGAGCCGTCGGGCAGGGTTATCGTGACGAGCTCCCCATAGCCAACAGGCTCGGTCTTCTCGACAAAAACAAGAGGTCCGGAAACCTGGGTGATCGTCTTGTACTCCTTCATTCACTCCACCCCCAGATTGGACTTAATCTTCTTGATCGCGTTTTCAAGGGCAGTCTTGTAGTCCTCCTCGAACTTGGCCCTCGCAAACTCGTCGATGCCCTCGACTCCGATGATCTCTTCAACAAGCTTTCCAGACTCGAGTGCTCTGAAAAACACGTCGTTTATCTCCTTGATTCCCCTGAGCAGGTCGTACTGCTTCTTCAGGTCACAGTAGGTGTCAACCGGGTGGTAGGCGTACTGCTGGAGGAAAACCTCTCTGACGAGTCTCGCAACCTCAAGCAGCAACCTCTGGCTCTCAGGCAGGGCGTCACTGCCAACGAGCTGCACGATTTCCTGGAGGTTCGCCTCCTCCTGAAGCACGGTCATTGCCCACTTTCTCAGCTCACCCCAGTCAGGGGCGACGTTCTCGTTGAACCACTCCGCAAGTGTGTCTGCATAAAGGCTGTAGCTCTGGAGCCAGTTGATGGCCGGGAAGTGCCTTCTCGCAGCGAGCTTAGCGTCAAGAGCCCAGAACACCTTGACAATTCTGAGCGTGTTCTGTGTGACCGGCTCAGAGAAGTCACCACCCGGTGGTGAGACCGCACCAACAACCGTGACGCTTCCAATGTTTCCGTTGAGTGTCCTGACTCTTCCAGCCCTCTCGTAGAACTCTGCAAGCCTTGAGGCAAGGTAAGCTGGATAACCCTCCTCACCGGGCATCTCCTCAAGCCTTCCCGAGATCTCTCTCATCGCCTCTGCCCACCTGCTCGTCGAATCAGCCATGATACTCACGTCATAACCCATGTCCCTGAAGTACTCGGCAATGGTGATTCCAGTGTAAACACTCGCTTCTCTTGCAGCGACGGGCATGTTTGACGTGTTCGCGATAAGAACTGTCCTCTCCATGAGTGGCTTCCCCGTTCTCGGGTCCTCGAGCTCGGGGAACTCTTCGAGAACCTCTGTCATCTCATTGCCCCTCTCACCGCAACCGATGTAGACGACGACGTGCGTATCACTCCACTTGGCGAGCTGGTGCTGAGTAACTGTCTTTCCAGACCCGAACGGCCCCGGAATGGCGGCCGTACCACCCTTAGCAACAGGGAACATCGTGTCGAGTATCCTCTGTCCGGTTATGAGCGGTATAGTTGGAGGGAGCTTCTCCTTGTACGGTCTCGGAATTCTGACCGGCCACTTGTGTGCTATCTTGAGTTCCGTGCCGTCCTCAAGAACTGCAATTGTGTCCTCGACCGTGAAGCTACCCTCGTAGATCTCGCTCACAATTCCAGAAACGTTTGGTGGCACGAGGATTTTGTGCTCTATGAACTCCGTCTCCTGCACGCTACCGAGTATGTCTCCGCCGTTCACCTTGTCGCCCTTCTTGACGAGAGGCTTGAATTCCCACTTCTTGCTCCTGTCGAGAGCTGGAGCGTCAATGCCCCTTCCAATGAAGTCTCCACTCGCCTCCTTGAGTGCGGGAAGAGGTCTCTGGACTCCGTCGTAAATGGACTTCAGCAGTCCCGGTCCGAGTTCGACGCTCAGCGGCATTCCGGTGTTCTCTATCTTGTCTCCCGGCTTTATTCCAGATGTGTCCTCGTAAACCTGAATCAGTGCCTTCTCTCCCACAAGGCCAACTACCTCACCCATCAGCCCCTCTTCTCCGACTCTGCAGACATCATACATCCTCGCTTTCAGTCCCTCTGCAACTACCAGCGGCCCTGATACACGATAAACCTTCCCGATTAACTCCTTCACTTCCATAAGTCAACACCTATCGCCTTTCTTATCTTTTCTCTAATCTCCTCGACTCCTCCCTCCTCACCCAGCGCAACGAAGGTGGGCTCAACGCTCTCATCCACAGCTCTCCTCAGGGCGAGGGGGAGCTTTTTCAAAAATTCGTACTTGATGACCGCAACACCAATTTCATCACTCTCGAGAACCTTCTCAACCACATCGACAAGCTCCTCGTCGCTATTCACGTCGAATATGTCCCTGATACCAACAAGCCTGAAACCGAGATTGAAGTCCGGGTCGCCAATTACTGCAAGCCGCTTCATACCACCACCAACTGCTCCTTAATCTCCTCAACATCCATGCCGCTCGCCTTGCCCCTCGCGATGAGCCTCAGGTTGTCGACCTCTATCTTCTTCAGGAGCATGTATCCCAGCACCGGGAGAACGGAGAGCGGATAGTAGTTCGACTTTCTTATTGTCCTCTGTGCCCAGACGCGCATGAGGGCGTTCTCAACCCTCGACATTGGCTGGGTCGCGATTGCTTCTCTGAGGTCATCAACAAACCAGTAACTCTCTATAGCCTTGTAGAGCTCCTCGAGCTCCATTGCTGCGAGCTTTCTCGCCTCTTCTTCGTCAATCTGATACCCGTGCGGCACAATTCTCGATACAATTTCGTCAACAGGAACTCCCTCTCTCCTGAGCCGGATTATGGTCTTCATGTTGACTATGTCGATCTCCATCCTGATGAAGTCAATAAAGTACTTGGTATCGAGGCTCTCCGCAGACAGGCTGGCTATGGAAGTGTAGTAGAACTTGTCAAGCTCGTCCTCAACCTCGGAGAGCTTCGCGCCGTGGAGGAGCTTTTCAAGTATGCCGTGGAACGGCTTGCCCCTGAAGGCGTCAACTATCTCATCCACACTGTCCTTTGCCAGAAGCGACTTGAGGAACTCTTCGTCGAACTCCCCTGCAGGAACGAGAGTCACCTCTATCTCCTCGTTGCTGAATCCGAACATCTTTCCCCTGATAATGTTCTTGATGTTCCAGAAGTCCCACTTCCTCAGGTAGAGAACTATGAGCTCCCTCGGAAGTCCCTTTGAAATGTTGATCAGTTTCGTGTACGTTCTCGAGAGGTTGAGGGAGAGGGCGTGGTCTATGAGGTCCATACCCGAGTACTTATAGGCGAGCTCGTCGATCTCCTTCTTGTACTCCGTCTCCTCGAGGTACCTGATGATTTCGTTGAGATCCATGTTCAGCAGCTTGGCATACTCGTCTTTCGGAATGAGCTTCCTCTTCATCACCCGCACTCTTGCGACGATGTATGCCCACTCGGAGATCCTTGTCCTCCTAATTATTTTTGAGATCATCCGCCCTCACCCGAACAGCTTCTCGTAGATGTCCTTCATCCTGGACTCGTAAACCTCCTGAAGGATTGTGTCGAACGTCAGGTTTATCCTGTACTCACCGTCCCTGCTCTCCAGGACCACACCTCCGATGCATTCAACATTACCCGCATACTCCAGCTTTGTGAGCTTTCTGACGAGTTCCTCGTCCCTCTTGCTGGAGTATACAACGTAATCCTGACCCTCGTACTTTTCGAGAAGTTTCTTCAGGAGCTTCTCCCGCTCTCCACCATCAAGGCTCGAAACTTTCTCCACGAGCCTTTCGTAGACCTTCTCAACAACCTCTCTCTTCCTGTTGAGCTCCTCCTTTTTCATCTCGAGGTTGATGCTGGATATTTCCTGCCTTCTCAGCCTCTCAGCTTCCTTCTCTGCCTCCTCCCTTGCCCTCCTGAGTATCTCCTTTGCGCTTTCCTTCGCCTCCAGGATTATCTTCTCTGCCTCCTCTTCAGCAGAACTCTTTATCTCGGCAACCTGCTGATGCCCCTTCCTGATGATCTCCTCGATTATTGGCTCCAGTGGCATTTTGGATCCCTCGTAAAAAAAGGAAGGGTGTTCACATGAACATCAGCAGGAACGACACGACCAGTCCGAAGATGACTATTGTTTCCGGAATAACGGTCATCAGCAGACCTCTACCGAAGAAGCTCGGGTCCTCAGCCATCGCTCCTACTGCAGCAGCACCGATACCCTGCTCACCGAGGCCAGCACCAATTCCAGCCAATCCCACAGCCAGACCAGCACCAATTGCCACAAATCCATCCACCATTTTCAACACCTCCTTTTTTAATCCTCCTTTGTGTATTTACTCTTCCTACCAAAGGGGCTGT
>NZ_JBPLZQ010000080.1:0-12637 GCF_054018175.1 Geoglobus sp. | reverse complement strand
GATTTTTCCGAGCCCGGCACTCTCCATAAGCCAGACAACCCTGTCCTGAGTCATCTTCCCGTGGAGTGGCAGGTGCCTGCTGACCTCCCCGTCATAGCCCGTGCGCCCAAAAGGGTTCCTCCTCTCGTAGACGGAAACGAGAAATCTGCCTACCGCCCTCTTCAGCCCACTGCCGCGCCACGAGCCGTCTATCACCACTACCTTCCCGCGATTCCGAACGACCCTGCTCCACTCTCCTATGGCCTTCTCCGGATTGGGAAGTGTCCAGAGGACGTGTCTGCATATTGTGGCGTCGAAGCTCTCGTCGTCGAAGGGGAGGTTTTCCGCATCGGCAACTCTGAAGTCAACTTCGACACCGGCTCTTCTTGCCTTCTCCCTCGCAATGCTGAGCATCCCCTCAGAGAGGTCAATTCCCGTGACCTCATGTCCGAGTTCGGCAAGCAGAATTGCGAGAAATCCTGTTCCGGTGCCCACGTCCAGGATTCTCATCCTCTCTGTAAAAACACCTGAGAGAAGCTCTTTCCACTCGTCCTCAAGACCGCTGTGGCCCGGCGACCTGTCGTAGGTCGCACTTCTCCTGTCCCAGTACCTCCGGATCCTGTCCTTTACATCCATCTCTCGCAACCCCTGCATTTGGTATTAAAAATCTTTCGAATCTTAACACTAATTAAGAAATTATTTTAGTATAATAGCAAAAAATGAGATTTTTGCCAATACTTTTAGAAAATTTTATTAATAAGGATCATAAAAGTAACAATGAATGGTACAGGGAGTGATCAGCGAGGGCATGGCGATCCTGGAACTCGTATTGCCGAGGATGTTCGCAGGCATGGTCCTTGCAGGAGTTCTGTTCTCGACACCGAAATTCAGGAAGATTGCGAAATCCTTTGAAAGGCTCGCAAAAACCGCGAATCTGAAAAGCGGAGTTCCGGTAGCGGCGTTCTTTGCAGACAGGTATGCTGCTCTTTCAATCCTGTCGGAGATGAGACGAAGGGGCGTCATCAGCGACAGGGAGGTGATCGTGTGCACAATAGTGGGCACTTTTCCGATGAGCGTCAGGTCAGTCCTCCTCGTAATGGGACCCCTGGCACTCTCGTCCCTCGGACTCAGGTACGGACTCACCTACATTCTTCTCGAATTGGGGTCCAAGCTCCTTGTCACGCTCATTGGTGTACTCGCTGGGAGGAGGTACCTCGAAGGCGGAGTGGTCAGCATCAAATTTCAGACATCCGTGAAGGGGAGCGTTGCCCAGTCGATAAGGCAGTTCGTGAGAGTAGCGGCGATACTCATTTCTTCTGTTTTTGCAGTTCTCCTGCTCGTGGATGCGGGTCTCAACAGGGTGCCGCTCGCCACGTCACAGCTTGCGATAGTGTCGGCAGGTGCAGGCAGCACCGTGGCGGGTATTGGCGTTGCAGGGTCACTAATGGCCAAAGGGCTTGTTAGCGGGAAGGATGCGCTCCTCAACCTCATTATCGCGCAGATGCTGCACAGGGTCGTCGAGGGGCTCAGGAGTTCAATGCCAGCAAACATCTCCATGTTCGGCCCATATCTCGGCTCGAGGCTCACTGTCATCACGTTTCTTGCCGGAGAGCTTGGGTGTCTGATTTCCCTCGCCATGCTCCTGCTTCTGGCCGCTCTTTCAGCAGTGTGAAGGTGCCCGACAACTGATTTCCCGTGCAGTAAAATATATAAGATTTAATAATGACAATAACAGGAACAGGAGGTGATATTCTGGAGGAGTTCAGGGAGTTCGTGAGGAACATTCTGGGTGGAGACCTCTTCGAAAAAGACGAGCCACTGAAGGGCGTGAGAGTGCTCGAGGTATGCTCGGTCGTTCTCGGGCCCGCGGCAACTGACATCCTCGCGGAGTTCGGGGCTGAGGTGATAAAGTTCGAGCCCAAGAGGGGAGACCAGATGAGGTACGTCTCTCCATTCGCGTACTACTGGAAGAACCTCTCTCCGGGACTTCTCGAGCAGAACCACAACAAGTACTGGGTGGGAATGCACTTCGGACATCCAAAGGCGAGGAAGCTGTTCTACGACTTCGTGAAGAAGAGCGATGTCGTTGTGGATAACCTCACTCCCGGCAGGCTCGCGAAGTGGGGGCTGAACTACGACAGGCTCAGGGAGATCAACCCGAAGATAATCCAGCTACACGTTTCCGGATTTGGAAGCTGGGGGCCATTCACCGGAAGAACGAGCTACGACGCGATAGCCCAGAGCGAGGGCGGGCTCTCCTACATAACCGGCCACGAGGGCAGGGGACCGATAAAATCGGGAGTCTGGATAGCGGACTGGATAACAGCACTTATGAGCGCCCTCGCTGTAGTCACGGCCCTGAACTACAGGGAGGTGAGTGGAGAGGGGCAGTTCATAGACTATTCACAGGTTGAGAACGTCATCAGGTTTATGGACTGGACATGGCTCTACGTGTTCAAAACAGGCGACAACAGGGAGAGGTACGGGAACAGGGACGTTGCGATCTGTCCATCAGATCTGTTCAAGTGCAGGGACGGGTGGGTTGCGATAGCAGCGTTCACGGAGCGAGAGTTCGAGGGACTGTGCAGGGCGATGGACAGGATGGACCTGTACGAGAGGTTCAGGAACCCCTTGGAGAGGTTGAAGGATGATAACGCGAGGGCGATTCTTGCGGAGATAGCGAAGTGGGCCGAGAGCAGGACCGTTGAAGAAATAGAGGAACTGGCAGACACTCTCGGCTTCTCTGCGAGCAGGGTGATAGATGTCGAGGAGGCTTACAGCAGCGAGCACTTCAGGGAGAGGGGGGCGGTGCAGGAGTACCACGATCCGCTCTACGGCAGGCTTGTAGAGCCCGCTTATCCCCCAAGGATGGAGACGCCCGCCAGGCTCAAGTGGGGCGCGAGGCCGCTTGGATTCGACAACGAGTACGTGCTGACGAGAGTTCTCGGGCTGGGCATGGACGAAATCAGGAGGCTTGAGGAGGAGGGTGTCATCTACAAGTGGGATCCGAACGTTGCGCCGCAGACCCCTCCTCCGGACTGGGATGGAAGGAAGGGGTTGAAGTTCCCGTGAGGTGATGGCAATGGAGGAGAAGATTGTCGGAATGGCGATTGATCCCGAGTACGCGAAGTTCGTTTACTCCCTCACGAGTCCTGACGAGGTTTACGGAAAGCCGGAGGCGCTTGAGGGTATCGTCGTGTTTGACCTTAGCTACGGTAGCTATGCTGGCCTCTTCGCCTCGTCACTGCTCTCAGAGCTCGGGGCCGAGGTGATAAGGATAGAGCCGCCCGAAGGGGACATAGCCAGGAAGATGACTCCCTTCGGCATAATGGTGGGCGACGCTGGGCTTGCGTACCTGACAGAGGGACGGAACAAGTTCCACGTGACGCTTAACCTCGAGAGCGATGAGGGGAGGGAGATGTTCAGGAAGCTCGCGAAGAAGGCAGACGTCATCATCGAGACATTCAGGCCCGGGTACATGGACTCCCTCGGCATAGGCTACAGGCAGCTCAGGGAAATCAACCCGGGGCTGATCTACTGCGCGATACACAGCTTCGGCCAGTTCGGAAAGGACAGCGAGAAGCACGGAAACCAGCCGGGCTACGACCTTGTGGATCAGGCGAGGGGAGTGGTGATGTCAGTAACCGGAGAGCCGGACCTCGATCCTGAGGTTCCGGAGGAGTACAAGAGACCCCTCAAGCACGGAAACTGGATGGGATGGTATGTTGGCGGGGCATGGGCGGCGCTCGGAATTCAGCTCGCACTGTTCCACAGGCACAGGACTGGAAAGGGGCAGTTCATAGATGTCGCCCCATCAGAGGGGTTGATGGCCATCGCCAACTACCTGATGCAGTACTTCCACATGTCCGGCAGGAAGATGGTCAGGGCAGGAAACTTCGACTACGCGGTCTTCCCGTACACCTACGTTAAGTCCAAGGATGGGTATGTGTTCATGTCCGGTTTCACGGATCCGAACTGGGCGGCGCTGTGCGAGATCATGGGCCGTCCGGACCTGCAGAAGAGGTTCCCGACCACCAAGGAGAGGCTCACCCCCGAGAACCAGCCCACCATACAGCACGAGATAGAGAAGTTCACGTCCCAGCACACGTCAGAGGAGCTGCTGAACATGATAATGGAGTACTCGAGAAGGCCGGACAAGAAGGGGACCGTGGTCACGGGAAGGCTGAACTCACCCAAGGAGGTGCTCGAGGTGGAGCACCACCACATAAGAAAAACGTTCGTGAAGCTGAACGATCCACACTACGGAGAGCTGCTGATCCCGAACTCGACGTTCAGGTTCATGTCAAGAACTCCGGGGAGAGTGAAGTGGGCCTGCAGACCGATCGGAGCGGACAACGAGTTCATTTACGGCAAGTACCTCGGAATTTCGGGAGAGAAGCTGGAAAAATTGAGGGAAAAGGGAATTGTTTAAATCCACTTTCTTTCTTTTTCGAAGTTCGGCTGCCTCTTCTCCACGAAAGCCGAAAAGCCCTCCTTGGAGTCAGGGCTCGCAAACGCTATGGTGAAGAGGTCTCTCTCGTACATTATCCCGTCCCTCAGGCTCATCTTGAAGCCCCTGTTCACGGCGTGCTTCACCAGCATAGCCGCGTACGGAGATTTCGACTTTATCTTCTCCACCAGCTCGTTCACAGCATCCATCAGCTTCTCGTGCGGGACGACTCTGTTTACCAGACCGAGCCTGTACGCTTCGTCTGCTGAGATGTGATCTCCTGTCAAACTCAGCTCCATGGCCCTCTTCCACCCGATGAGCCTCGCAAAGCGCTGAGTACCCCCAGCACCCGGTATTATGCCTATGTTTATCTCCGGCTGCCCGAACCTCGCCTTCTCGCTGGCGATGATGATGTCACAGGCCATGGCTATCTCACAGCCCCCACCAAGCGCGTAGCCGTTTATCGCCGCTATTACAGGAATGTCGAGCTCTTCAAGATCTTCAAGCAGCGCTCCAAGGTCCTCGATTATCCTCCTCGCCCTGAACACGTCGGTTTCGGAGAACATCTTGATGTCTGCTCCCGCGCAGAAAGCCTTGCCCTCCCCCGTTACGACCATCACCCTCGCCGTCCTGCTGTTCCTCGCGTACTCAACGGCTTTCCTGAACTCCTGAACGAACTGCTCGTTTATTGCGTTGAGCGCTTCGGGCCTGTTGAACCTCACCCAGACTACTCCGTCCCTCTCCTCAAACTCCACCGCCATGGTCTCAGCTCCTGTAGCTCTTGGGCATTCCGAGGACGTGCTCGCCTATGTAGTTGAGGGCCATCTGCTGCGTAACTGGAGCGAGCCTTATCAGGTTGATCTCCCTCCACCACCTCTCCACATCGTACTCCCTCGTGTATCCGTAACCGCCAAACGTCTGCATCGCCCAGTAGACTGCCCTTATTCCCGCTTCCACCGCAACAACCTTCGCCATGTTCGAGGCCTCACCAATCTCCTTGTAGCTGGCGTTGTTGTCGAACAACCAGGCAGCCTTCAGGTTCATCAGCTTCGCACACTCGAGGGTCGCGTAAGCCTCGGCAATCGGGAACTGCAGGCCCTGGTAGCTGCCTATGGGGTCGTCGAACACCTTCCTCTGCTTGGAGTACTCCACGGCCTTGCTTATCGCGAGCCTCGAGATACCTATTGCGGCAGCGGCGAAGCTCATCCTCTCCGGGTTGAGGGTGTCGAGGATCATGTACCAGCCCTCGTCCTGGGGGGGCATCAGTGCGTCCTCAGGCAGCCTGAGGTTGTTGAAGCTCACCTCGCAGGTCTTGGAGTAGTTTATCCCGTGCTTGGGAATCGGGTTCACCTTCACTGCCGGATTTGGCAGGTCCGCGAGAAAGAGGCTGATTCCGTACGTCTTCTTTGGCGCCTCCTCCTTAGGAGTCGTTCTCGCGATTATAAGCATCCCCTTCGCCCTGTCGGCACCGCTTATGAATATCTTGTTCCCGTTTATCACCCACTCGTCTCCGTCCTTGACTGCCCTCGTCCTTATGTTGAGCGTGTTCGTTCCCGCATCTGGTTCTGTCAGAGCCATCGCAAACTCCAGCTCACCCTTCGCAATTTTCGGCAGATACTTCTCCTTCTGCTCTTCAGTCCCATGCCTCACTATGCTCAGCGCCCCAAAAACCTCTGTCAGAACCAAGTACCACACTCCTCCCATTCCGCAACCGTTTGCGGCGAGCTCCTCCATGGCTATCAGCAGCTCCGTAACACCCATTCCGGCACCGCCGTACTCCTCGGGAATCACTATTCCCAGAAATCCCGCCTTGCTTATTGCCCTCCAGAATTCCTCGGCGAACTCGCCCTTCTCGTCCTTTTCCCTCCAGTACTCGGGGGGAAAGTCCCTCGCGATGTCCTTGGCTGCATCTGCAATCATCCTCTGCTCTTACGTAAGCTTAAAATCCACATTCACCACCCCCATTTTTAATAATTAAAAAACCTGAGCAAAAAAATTAGGAAACTGGCCTGAAGTAGAGGATGTCAGTTATCCTGCCCTCCCTCTCCTCCTTCGACTTCAGCACCGGCTCGACCTTCATGCCCACCTCAACGCTCTCCGGCTCGACCTCTCCGAGGAGGTGGACGATTGAGCCGTCCGTGTCTTCCATCTCGATGATCGCGTAGATCTCAGGCTTCTCGAGTTTCTCCCCGTACGTGTCGTAGCTGGCAACTGCGAAGGCCTTAACACATCCCCTGCCGCTGACCTCCACGAACTCCGTCTCGCCGAAGTCAAACTCGCAGTAGATCCTCGGCGGGAAGTAAACGTGACCGCACTTCTTGCACCTTGCAGCCAGAAACTTGCCCTCGTCCCTGAGCTTCTTGAAGAACGCATCACCCGCCTCTCCGCTCGTGTAGATCCAGTAGAGCTCGATCTTACCCTCAACGTGCCTGAGCTCTGCAGGGTCAACAATCTTCTCGTTGAACACCATCGCCATCACCCCTCCACAGGCTTCCAGTAAAGGATGTCTGTTATCATGCCCTCCCTCTCCTCGGGCGGCTTCCAGACTGCCTTCACCTTCATCCCGATGTACACCTTGTCCGGCTCGACCTCGCCGAGCTTGTGCAGGATGCCCATCTTAGGAGAGGCTCCATCTATGGAAATCACCGCAACGATCTCCGGCTCGTCGAGCGGCCGTGCGTCAGGGTCTATGTACGATATGGAAAACGTCTCGACCGTGCCAGTATCCTTGAGCTCGACCCACTCATCGATGGGCCTGTAGCAGAGCTCGCAGAACATCCTTGGCGGGACCATCACCCTCCTGCACTTGTTGCACCTCGTCGCGAGGATCTTGCCCTCCTTAAGGCCGTTCAGGAATTTGCTGATTGCCTGCCCGGCAGTGTACTGATACCTCACGTCAGGATGAACCTCAACATATGTCACGTTTCCTTCCTTTATATCCTCCGCCTCAATTCCGTGCCCCTTCACGTACGGAGGAGCGGAGATGTTCTTCTTTCCAACCGCCATAACGATCACCTCTTGTTGGAGAGAACAATAACGGTTCCAACCTGCATCAGGTCGCCCCATGCCTGAGCGACGCCGGTGGTAACCTCCTTGGCTACCTGCCTCTTTCCGGCCCTGTAGGCGAGCTGCCAGTACAGCTCCGCAACCTTGACACCCATCGTAGCTGCGATCGGGTTGCCAACACCGAGCAGTCCACCGCTCGGACAGACCGGCAGATCACCGTCTCTCGCCGTCACACCTTCTCTCGTCAGTATCGGTGCCTCTCCCTTCTTCGCAAGCCCCAGACCCTCCATGTGATGCAGCTCCTTGTAGTCGAACGGGTCGTATGGCTCCGCGACGTCAATCTCCTTCCTCGGGTCGGTTATGTGAGCCATCTTGTACGCCATTTTTGCTGCTTCGGCAACATACCTCGGGAAGTAAAGATCTCTGTTCGTCCACCATGTCGTGTCGAGGGCCCAGCCAACTCCATCAACCCAGACCGGCTCGTCCGTGAGCTGCCTCGCAATGTGCGGGGCAACCATTATCAGAGCGGAGGCTCCATCGCTTGGAGGAGAGACATCGAGCCTTCTGACCGGCAGTGCCATGGGCTCGCTGTTTAGCACGTCCTCAACAGTTATCTTCTCCGCAACCTGCGCAGCCGGATGATCGAGGGCGTTGCTCTTGTTCTTCACCGATACGAGGGCGATGTCCTCGTGCTTTATGTTGTTCTCGTGCATGTATCTCCTCATCTCGAGGGCAAAGATCCATATCAGGTTGGGGTTCAGCGGTCTGTCAAGAATCGGATCCCAGATGTACTTGAAGGCAGATTGCGGATGTGGATGGACAGAGCTCATTTTCTCCTCAGTAATCACAAGGCAGACATCTGCAAGTCCGCTCGCAACGTGCCAGTATCCGGCTATTGGCGCGAATACTCCCGTACCTCCACCGACGAAGACCCTCATGTAGGGTCTGTTGCTTCCTCCGGCTCCGTCAAGCAGGTACTCTCCTTTCATGTGGATTCCATCGAAAGCATCGGGAGCGGAGCCCATCACAACCATGTCGATGTCCGAGATCTCAAGCCCTGCCTCTTCGAGGGCCTGCTTTACCGCGTAGTAGCTCAGCTCCTTTCCGGTTTCGTTCATCCTCCTTCTGAAGAGAGTGATTCCGGCACCAACGATCGCGACATCCTGCTTCTTGTGGAACTTCAAACCTCTAACCCTTTCGAACATGGCGTATCACCTCGAGAAGACAGCAACTGCACCGCTTGCCGTTGGAATGTATCTCCACGCCTGCGCGACACCGACCTCTGCATCGACCTGCCTCTTCCCGGCCTCACCCCTCAGCTGGAGGACTATCTCGAGGGCTTTCTGACCGCCAGTGGCCTCGAGCAGGTTTCCGACGCTGAGGTTTCCTCCGGAAACGTTCACGGGCAGCGCTCCATCCCTGCTGAAGTAGCCCTCGCTGAGAAGCTTGTCCACCTCACCCGGTTTGGCAAGCCTGAGAGCTTCGATGTGCTGAACCTCCTTGAACGAGAACCTGTCGTCCACCTCAGCGATGTCGATCTGCCTGGCTGGATGTTCAATGCCTGCCATGTCGTAGGCCATCTCCGCAGCCCTCCTGGTGTATTCAGCGGTGAAGCTCATCGTGTCATAGTTGCTCGTCTCACTCCACCAGCCCACCCCGTCCAGCCAGACGGGAGTGTCGGTGAGCTGCTTCGCAACCTCGTCGCTCGCGAGCACGAACACAACTGCTCCATCAGCCCTCTCAGCGATCTCGAGCTTTCTGAGCGGGTAAAAAGCTGGCTCGCTGCTGAGCACGTCTTCAGCCGTAACGCTGCCTGAGTAAGGGGCGTCCGGGTTGAGCCTGCCGTTCCTCTTGTTCTTCTCGACAACCTCAGCATACACGTCGTCGCAGTAGCCCCTCAGGCTGGAGTAGTAGGACTTCTCCAGGGCGGCGAAGTAGTAGGGATGTGCCCTGCCTATCGGCCTGAGCCAGACCGGGTCGAAAGCGAACTTCATCACGTTGCCAAACGTCAGGATGTCGCTGGCCTTGCTGTGCGCCTCAACAACGGCAATCTCTGCAAGGCCGCTCTTTATGTGCATGAACGCTGTTGCAAGTCCGTAGAGGAAGTCGGCAGTCACGGTCAGGGTTGGCTTCAGCACTGCCCCGAGCTGATCCGGCACGAACTCGTCAAAGATGGCAAAGCCCTCCCAGAAGTCCTCTGCACACGTTACGAAGCTGTCCACGTCCCTCCTCGGGTTGATTCCTGCATCCTCGTAAGCCCTGACAGCCGCCTCGTACATCAGCTCCTTCCAGCTGAGGTCGGGCGTGTTGGTGTTGAAACCGCTATAACCCACACCGACAACAGCAACTCTGGTCATGGTTCCACCGTGGAAAAATTAACGTTAACGTAATTTAAATCTTTCGTAATTTTTCATTACCAACATCTTAAGTTTATAAAGGTAGTCCAAAGAAAATAAAAACAGGGAAGGATTGAATTCAGTTCCTCCTTAAGATCAGTGCTGCAGCACCCACAGCCAACACAGCAGTAACTGCCTCCATTCCCGGGATCAAAGTGCCTCCAACTCCGCCTGCTGATTCTTCGCCCTCTTCTTTCCCTATTTGCTCCTGAGCGGGTGGCTGACCACCGGCTTCACTCTCCGCTGGCACCTGCTTTTCGGCAGCTTGCTGCTCCTCCTTCTGTACCTCCTCCTGCTCCCCAGCCTCACCAGCCGACGGTGGCTGGATCTCGCTCTTCTCCTGCTGTGGCTGCTCCTGCTGCTTCTCCTCAGCTACCTCCTCCACGACAGGCTTTTCCTCAGCTTCCTGCCCTTCTCCAGACGGGACTATCCAGACTCCGCCACCTCCCGCCAGGCCACCTCCTCCACTCACGGATGGCCTCGCCCTGACAGTAATCGTCTCGGTTACAGAGCTCGCGTCTCCGTCGTCGTCCTTGACAGTGAGATTCACCACGTAGCTACCCGGAGAGGAGAAGGCGTGCGTGACCACAACCCCCTCAGCGCCACCTCCATCTCCGAAGTCCCACGTGTAGTTAACCAGCTGACCGTCCGGATCGAAGCTCGAGGACGCGTTGAACTCCACCGTCTCGCCCACATACGGGCTGGACGGTGAAAACGTGAACGAAGCGTGCGGCGGGTTGTTGACCACCCTGACCTCAACCTCCGTGGAGTTGACGTTACCGGCGGTGTCGTTGGCCCACACCTCGTACATCACCACACCTACGCTCGATGTGTCTATGGAGACGTTTAGCCTCTCCCCGGAATACGTGCCGGACTTAACCACCGATCCGTTGAGAATGACGCGATATGTGGAGGGGTTATCGTCGCTTATCTGGATGGTCAGATTCCCTCTCGAGTTTCTGTAGAGCCACTGTGGTGCAGATATCGAAATTACGGGGGGTGTTTTATCAATCGTTATGACCACCAGCCCGGTAGAGTTCAGGTTGCCGCATTCGTCGCTGACCCACACCCTGAGCTCGTAAACCCCCTCCTCTGACAGCTGGTAGGAAAAGGTGACAGTTTTTCCACTTCCCGATGCAACCATCGTGTGGTTCACTCCGTTGACCTCAATCCGCCCCTCCGTCACGTTCGTTGCCAGATCAGACGCCAACACGGCTATCGTCATGGTCTGGTTGGTCACCGTTCCGTTTGCAGGGGTTGGCGAGACGAAGGTTACGGATGGAGGTGATGTATCAACAGCAAAGGATGCAGCCTCAGTTGAATTGACATTGCCAAATGTGTCGTTTGCATAAATTCGAATCTGATGCTTGCCATCACCAAGTTCAGGAGTTTTACCAACGTAATAACCATCACTCTGGGTTAGAGTTATGCTGATTGTTCCATCAATTTCAGCGATAACTGTATTTATTCCAGATGGATCGCTGGCGGAGACGTTTATTTGGACTGTTGAAGTTGTGTAAACCGTGTTATTTTGTGGCGAGAGTATGCTAATTCTTGGCGGAAATCTGTCCAAAGTAAGCGGGAGATAGTCAACATTCGAACCATCGCCAGACAAATCGTAAGGAGAGTCACATACCAAATCACCGTCTACATCGCTACAAGTCTCGCTGAAACCGGTTCCATCAGGCTTACCCCAGTAATTACCTCCCAGGTAATTGCCACCGACTATGTTCCTACCGGGTGTTTTAGTGATGTTCCAAGAATTCGTGGTTCCGCCGAGATAGACATTGTTTGTGTTGTTGAAGAGGTTGTTGTAAATCCGGTTGTTGCTCGATGAGGAGAGATACAGCCCATATGTGCTTCTACCAGCCCCATTGTTGCTGATTATATTTCCAGAAATTTCAGCATTTGAAATGCTTTGCAGATAAACTCCATTCGCATTGTTCTCAATGGTGTTGTTCTTGAATATTATTGGGTTGTTTGTCCCTTTGATGTAAACTCCATAATTGTTATTTCCTCCAAATGTGTTGTTCTCAAGTCTGACTGTTCCTCTGACATTAGAGAGGTAAACTCCAGCACCAAAGTTTGAGGAGAAGTTGGAGTTGAGGATTGTGACGTTATGGCTGTTTGAATTTCCCATAATGATGTAAACTCCATCGTAAGTGCCAGAACTTCCAGTGCCGGAAACAGTTACGTTGTCAAGAACGATGTTCTTTATAGAACTGTAATAGCTATCAATCAAATAAATTCCATTAGTGCTTGCTGAGCTTATGGTTGTGTCGTTTGTGAATAAGCCATCAATTGACTGGTATTTATCATAAATGCCGTAAGAGCCTCCAGAGATTGTGGAGTTGTCTATTGTGACGTTTGTTATGCTTCCAGCAATGTTGATGCCGTAGTTTGTTGGGTTGGTTATTGTTAGATGGCTGAATTTGGAGTTTGAGACAGAGGAGAGGTAGATTGCGTCGGTTGAGGAATTTGATACTGTGAGGTTGTAAAGGTAGAGGTTGCTAACAAACGTCGCATAAATTCCATAGCTGTAACTCCTGACAGAGTTGTCAAAGGAGAGGTCTCTAACCGTTACGCTTCCTCCAGACAGACTCCTGAGATCTATTTGAGTTCCGCCATTGTCTCCAACGCTGTTATCTGATGGGGAGAAGACGATAGTTCCAGAGACTGTTAGGTCTTGCAGATAAACTCCATTCGCATTGTTCTCAATGGTGTTGTTCTTGAATATTATTGGGTTGTTTGTCCCTTTGATGTAAACTCCATAATTGTTATTTCCTCCAAATGTGTTGTTCTCAAG
>NZ_JBPLZQ010000079.1:0-9683 GCF_054018175.1 Geoglobus sp. | reverse complement strand
TACCTCTTGCCCGTGACGACAGCTCCAGCACCGACAATTGAGTACTCGCCGATTTCGGCTCCGTTCAGGACGACTGCGTTCATACCCACCAGCACGTCGTCCGAGATTCTGCAGCCGTGGATGACCGCAGAATGGCCTATGGTAACTCTGTCTCCGATTTCTGCTGGAAATCCTTCGTCCACGTGTATGACCGAGTTATCCTGAACGTTGGTTTTTCTGCCTATGGTGACTCTGTCGAGGTCGGCCCTTATCACTGCGTTGAACCAGACGCTCGAGTCATCACCGATCTCCACGTCTCCTAAGATGGTGGCATTTTCAGCGATGAAAACCCTTTCACCTTTTTTCATGTTCGACTGGCTGTTTACCGGAAAATTAACCTTTTCGAAAACGATATGTTCCCCTCAGTTGTGCATGACGATGTGAGGATCGTTGACGTTGCGATGGAAATCGACAGGGCACTCCTGATCGGAATAGGTGGGGGAGGGGACGTTGTAAGCACGCTGTACATCAGGTCCTTTCTCGAGAAATTCGGCGTGGAGTGCGTGTGCGGAGGGGTGGTCTGGGAGCGCTTCAGAAGGGACAGAAAGCCGGGACCGAGGAGCATAGACGAGATAGAAGGTGCCGAAAAAATATCCCCAACACTCGGATTCGTGAGAGGGGGAGAGATGGTCGGCAGTGTTGAGCCGATAGTTTCGCAGGTTGCGGGCCTTCTCGGAGAGAGGGTGCTGGCGGTGAGCATAACCCGTGGCGCGTCCCTGCTGAGAGAAGACATCGGGAGATTTGTTAGAGAGAACAGGATCGATGCGGTTTTCGCTGTGGATGCAGGCGGAGACTCGCTCGCCCTTGGTCACGAGGAGACTCTCGTGAGCCCGCTTGCAGACTCGATCATGCTGTCCGCGCTGAAAGACGAGAACTCAATACTCGCGGTCGTGGGGTTCGGGAGTGATGGCGAGCTTGACCGGAAAACTCTTGAGAGGTACCTTTCCGAGCTACACGATTCTGTCTACGGGGTGAGCATCGTCGAAGTGGATGAAAGGTTCGCTGAATTCCTGAAAAGCGTTGAGAGCGAGGCTTCGAAAATCCCCGCACTCGCGAGGATGGGGTACTTCGGGAATTACAGGCTGTGGGGAGAGCTCGATGTGAATGTCTCGCTGCTCAACTCCCTCGTGTTCTACCTCGACCTGCGATCCGTTTACCTCAGGAGCAGGATGGCGAGAGCCCTCGACAGCACCTGCAGCGTTGAGGAGGCTAGCAGAATTCTCAACGAGATGGGCGTAAGGACTGAGTACGACCTCGAGGTGGAGCTCGCTAAGAGAGAAGGTCTGCTATGAGCATCTCAGCAGCCTTCTTTCCGGCGAGCAGACTCCCGTTCATGCTCCTCTCCGGGTAGTTGGTATCTGACGTCATCCCTGCGACGTAAAATCCATCTGCCACCCTGTATGGCGTTATCTTCTTTTTAAACCCTCTCTCGTAAATCGGTCCGCTGTACACTGCTCTGAAAACCCTCCACCATCTTATGCTGTTCATTTCAAGCCCGTGTTTTTTCAGATGGGACGTGTAGATCCTGAAGATCTCGTCGTCGCTCACCTCGAAAACTCCCTCGGGTGTGGTGTACGAGGCAACGTATAGCAGATGCTCCCCGTAGTCCTCTACCGGCATGAAGTTCGTGTGCTCTATGGTCGCTCCAAATGGCGCGTCGCTGTAGTTTATCCAGTAGAGATCCTCGCTGAACTCTCTATCCATTCCGAGTAGCAGGCATACGCTGCTCTGGTACCTCACCTCCGGTAAGTTCAGGGCTGCTGCAAGGTCTCCGAGCTCGGGAAGGGGTGCTGTGTAGACCACAGCGTCATAATCGGTTCCGTTTACGCTCCACCTGGCTCCTCTTTCCACTCTCGCGCTCTTACCCACAATTCTGAGACCTTCCGAAAGCCTCTCCACGAGTCTGTGAAATCCACCCCTCAGGTACCCCAGCTCCTCGCCGTTCAGCTTCCTGTTGCTCCTGAGCGACACCCTCGCCAGAAGCCAGGCGTAGCTCACACTCTCGAAGTTGCTTCCGAACTTTGACACGAGCAGGGGCTTGAAGAACCTCTCAATCAGCCTGTCTCCGGCATCCCTCCTCAGACCATCGAGAACGCCAACATCGTCGAAGTCCTCGAAGTTCACCCTCTTAGCTTTGAGCGTGAAGATCGCGAGCCTGACCTTGTCCGCGAGAGACATTCCCGGGTACCTCAGAATCTCGAGCGGAGTGTTGAGGGGGTGTATCTCTCGTCCGAACTCCTGACCGACCCTCGTAACCTTCCACACCACTCTGTTCGAAAGTCCGAGATCTCTGATGAGAGATAGCAGGTACTCGTCACCTCTGAAGAAGTGGTGGTAAAACACCTCTATGCAGTAACTGTCCCTGCAGTATGACCCTGCAAGCCCTCCAACAGTGCTCCGCTCGTAAACGTCCACGCTGCAGTACTCGGAGAGTATCCTCGCAGCGTTCAGTCCTGCAAGCCCTCCTCCTATCACGGCCACCCTCATTCTCTCACCATCAGCCTGAACACCGTTGGAAATACGAGTGCAGAGATTATCGTCCAGAGAGCAATGCTCACGGCCTCTACGGTGCTTATTATCCCAAGTCCCTTAGCTATCTCCGCTCATGCGAGGGTCAGGCCGAGCTTTGAGCTCTGGATAACTCCGAATCCGAGCGATCTGACCGTCCCCATCTCATTGAGAAAGATGGCGGATGGCAGGATTTTGACAGCGAGTCCCATGACGAGCAGCACGAGGGGGAAGTACAGGTTTATCTCGGATATGCTGTTGAACATGTCCACTCCCGTCTTTATGAAGAAAAACGGGATGAATATCCCGTACCCCACACCCATCAGGCTCTCCTCGAGCTTTCCTGCTCCACGGAACACCATGGAAATTAGGGCTCCGGCGAGGAACGCTCCGAGAATGGCCTCGCTGCCGAGGATGTACGCGAGACCGGAGAACACTATCATGATCGCGAAGCTGCCCCTCACCCCGAGCTCCATTGGGTCGTCGAAGAACCTTGCCATGAACTCCGGAAAGTGCCAGATGAGAAATCGTCCGAAATAGTATGCGAGCACGAAGGCCGGAACGAGCAGGAGCGGGAGGATCAGATTTATCTGAGATCCGCTCGCCCTGTAGCTGAGTGCTATGCCAGAAAGGAGGGAGATCGTGACGAGGTCCGTCATGAAGGTCGCGAGGAGTATCTTCTGACCGAACTCCGTCGACGAAATTCCCGCCTCCTTGAGTACGGGCATGACTATGCCGAGCGACACGTTAGCGAGAAACACGGCGTAAATGACGCTGAGATTTGCTATCTCCGACAGGACGAATGAGAGGAGCAGGGATGCAACCACGTAAACCGGAACCTTCCAGTACCTTCTCGACTTCCTTATTATGAGCGTGAAGTCTATCTCGAGCCCGGAAAGGAACATCAGGAAGATCAGTCCGAGGACGGAGAAGAAGCTGAACCACTCCGACTGGGCAAAGCTTCCGAGAACGATGGCCAGGGCGAATCCGGCGACAATCTCCAGTATTACTGCCGGAACCTTTATGCGCTGGGATATTATTGGTGTCGCAAAGGCAATCAGAGCTACTGCCGAAACCTCGAGTATCTCGTTCATCCCACCACCAGAACCGAAGAGTCAGTGTCGAGTATAAATTTCCACAGGAACTCCGAGTCTATGTTGCCAACGCTGTTGGAGATGGAGAATATGATCAGGTCGTACCCCTTCCTGACCTCCCTCACCACCTCCACCAGTGGGTTGAACTCCGTGACCGAGATTTCAACGGTGGGGGACTCTATGGTGGACGACGATGTTTTCAGCTGCTCCTTGTCCAGAAAGAGGATCTTTCCCTTGCCGAAGTAGTTAGAAAATGCGGTTGCGTAGCTCACAACGTTTTCTGGCCTGTCAGTGTTGACAATCGCAAGTATCTCCCTGTACTCTGTCTTTCCCTTGGCGAACAGTATCGGGAACCTGAGTAAAACGCTCGCACGAATGTCTACGCGTCTCTTCGGAGGGTTGGTTACGATCAGGTCGACCTTGTCTGTGAGAGACTCGAGGATCTCCACAGCTTCGTCGATCTCCATGTCCTGTATGTTCTCGGCGGTCAGGGAGCACATTATTCTTCCGTCCTCCTTGTGGAGAATCAGGAGGTCTGCGTCGAACCTGTCCGCTATTGCCCTCGCTTCCCCGTAGACCTCCCGGTATCCGTCGGAGTACCTAATGAGGAGCAGGATCTCGTCGAAGGGGTTCTTCGTCTTCTTGACCTCCTTCCCGCAGATTATTCCAATTATGTCTCCTGCCTGAAGCACGAAGTCAGGGTGGGGGCGGAATATCCTTCCCTCCCTGTAGACCGATATTATCGTGCAGCTCTCCCCCACGTACATGTCAGCCAGCCTCATTCCGGCGAAGTTGTCTTCCGTCACCGCTATCTCGAAGTATCTCCTCCTGGCCTCTATCAGCTCGTGCAGGAGCTCAGACGCTATCGTCTTCCCGCAGCTCACCCCCCTTACCCCGAGACTCTGGTAGTCGCGCATGTAGCTGTCTGACTCTACCCTCGCCACCACATCGCCGGGGTCGAACTCTCTGAGTATCCTGGCGATCGCTATGTTGGTCTCGTCGTCATTCGTCGCGAGAATGACTGTGGAGCCCTTCACCGGCAGCCGCTCCCAGACGGACCTGTCCGTCCCGTCTCCCTGTATGACCCTGTATCCGCTTTTCCTGAGCTCCTCGCAGATATCAGGGTCTCTCTCGATTATGACCGCATCACCCAGTCTGTCGGCGAGCTGCCTTCCGACTCTTCCCCCACCTACGATTATGTTCATCCCCATCACGTCGTGTACTTGGAGTTCAGCTCCACGTAATCGTGCGTCAGGTCACATCCGATGGCGTAGCCCTTCCCATCTCTCCTGTGCAGGTTGATCAGAATCTCAATTCTACCTTTCCTCATTATTCTCTCGGCTTTTTTCAGACTTCCCTCCACGACCCTCCCCTCCTCGACGAGGGTCACCTCGTCCTCATTACTCCTGAGCTTCAGCGTTATTCTTTCATCAACGTCTGCCCCAGAATACCCTATCGCGGCTATTATTCTCCCGAAGTTGGGATCACCCCCAAAAACCGCGGTTTTGACGAGGTTCGATCCTGCAACTGCCCTGGCGACCTTCTCCGCGTCCCTGTCACTAACCGCACCCTCCACCCTCACCCAGAACACCTTCGTGGCCCCCTCACCGTCCCTTGCCATCATCTCTGCAAGCTCGATCATGAGGGAGGTGAGTTCCTGGGAGAAGCGGTCAGCGTCGGCATGAACCTCCTCGCTCGTTACAAGAAAGACGGTATCGTTGGTGGACGTGTCTCCGTCCACAATAACCCTGTTGAAGGACAAGTCCACTGCCTTTCTGAAGATCTCGTCCATCCCCTCGCATCTTGCGTTGGTGAATATGAATGCGAGCATCGTCGCCATGTTTGGTGAGATCATCCCGGCCCCCTTCGCTATTCCGAGGATCTCGACACCATCGAATTTCCTTCTTGCAATCTTTGGAAATCTGTCCGTGGTCATTATCGCTCTCGCAAAGGCCATGACGTGCTCTTCCTCGCTTCCGAGTCTCTTCAGCACCTCCTCACCGAGCCTCTCCACATCGTCAACGTCAAGCTGTCTGCCAATGACTCCCGTAGAGGCTATGGCGACCTCGCTCAGATCACATCCCAGCCTTTCGGCCAGAAATTCGGCCATTCTCCTTGCCCTTCTCAGCCCCTCCTCTCCCGTGTAGGCGTTGGCATTTCCGGAGTTGACGATGATCCCTCTTACTCTTTCCCCCAGGTTCTGCTGGTTGAACACCACCGGAGCGGCTTTTATCCTGTTCCTTGTGTATACTGCAAAGATTCTGCCCTCCATCACCGCGATTCCAACGCCAGTCTTCCCCTCCCTGATTCCGTAGCACCTCAGACTGTCGCTGAGACCCATGGTTGAGGTTTATGAAGCAGGGCAATAAAAAGTTAAGCATGAGGTGGGCGCATCGCCACCCTGCCGGATGGCGATTTTTCTGTCAGTTTGAATGCCTGGTTGGGAAAGGGTTATACCTTTTCAGAGAAAAATGGTAAAATATGCTGGAGGAGCTAAAGGAAATCTACCGGAAATATGGAGGCAGCGTGATTGAGTACGAAAAGTTCGATGGTGAGGTGGATGTTGGTTACAGGATAGAGTACGAGAAAAGGATTGAGGGGGTGGACGTATGCTTCTTTGGGCTCGCGTCCGGAGATCTGAACCCCATTCACTTTGATGAACAGGTAGCAAAGACGACGAGATTCGGAGGGAGAGTTGTACACGGCGTGCTGACCCTGAGCGTCGTTTCGGCAGCTGTTGCGAGGATGCCCGGGTTGCCCGTGCTCCTGGATTTACGCTTCAGGTTCATGAAGCCCGTGAGGATTGGCGACACGGTCAGGGTTGCTGGGGAGGTCGTGGACAAGGACGGGAAAAAGTACAGGCTGAAAGTCACGTGTCTCGTTGGCGACGAGGTGGTTGCCGAGGGGAATGCGACGATACTCCTCTGGTGAACTGGGTCGGGAAAAAACCCGGGTTTTTATTCCTCCGCCCTCTCCCCCATTATCAGCTTCTCAATGAGCTCCTGGCTCACGATGTTGTGCCTGTCGATTCCCGTCTGTTCGACGTCCATTCCCATGGCCACTGCGAGGAGCTGTACGTAGTGCACCACAGGAATTCCGTAGTCCCTCCCTCTCTGCTCTTTCAGCTCCTTCTGCCCGACATCGAACTGGTTCATGCATAGCGGACAGACGACGACTATCACGTCAACGTCCGCCTCGGCAATCGCGTCCATCTTCTTCTCCAAAAGGTCGTGAGAAACTTCAGTCGCACCCGCCCTCACGCCCCCTCCTCCACCGCAGCACATGAACTTGTACCTGTAGTCCACGCTTTCAGCTCCAATCGCCCCCACGAGCTCGTCCAGCATGGTCGGCCTTTCTGGAGAGACGAACTTCTTGTGCTTGCTCGGCCTGAAGAAGTGACAGCCGTAGTGGACGGCCACCCTCAGGGGCAGCCTCTTTGCAACGTACCTCTTTATCCTCTCCACACCGACGTCCGAGTAGAGGTACTCGGCCACATGCCTCACGTCTCCCTCTCCATACTTCTCAGAAACCTCGAGAAGCGTTGAGAAGCAGCCGTTGCATGCGGTCATTATCGTCTCTCCACCTGCAAGCCTGATGTTCCTCAGACCGAGTTCCTCCCAGAGGTCGCTGCTCACGGACCTCGTTATTGATGGGGCAGGACAGCACGACGAACCCTCGAGAGGGGTGATTTCGACTCCGAGGGTCTCGAAGACGTAGTAGAGTGCCTTCTCCACTCCTGGATAGCGGTTGTGGATCATGCAGCCCGGAAAGAACTTCATCTGATTACCCCTCCTATGTGTTTTCTCACGATCTCTGAAACCTCCTTCCTCGCCTCATCTACGAACTGGGAGTGGTAGAGTGGAAGACCGAACTCCTCTCTCAGCTTCACGTGCTCATCCTTTGCAGGAACGTATGCCGTCTTTTCGGCGAGAAACCGGAACGCGTATTTCAGCCTTCCTGGCAACCCTTTTTCCCTTACCAGCTCTTTTCTCGCCTCGAGGATGATGTCGGTGAGCGGGATGCCTCTCGGGCACCTCTCCTGACAGGCGTAGCAGGTGACGCAGAACCAGATAGTGTCGTCATCCTTAACGGGTTTGCCCCTCGCTATGAACTCCATGAGGATCCTTCTCGTGTTGAGCGCGGTGACCCTGCCCGAAAAACAGCTCCCGATGCACGTGCCGCACTGAATGCACCTGTTGAGCTGCCTGACGAAATCTTCGTTCATCGTGCACTCTTCGATGCTCAATTATTAAAACGTGTCGGAGTTTGAGCCGGAGTTTTCAAATCCTTCCTGTCCACCTGACAGCAGGCAAACCTTTTATTTCCTCTCTCCGAACAGGCCACATGAATTTCGAGAAGATCAGGCCACCGGAAGAGGGGGAGAAGATAAGGTACGTGAACGGAAGGCTCGTGGTTCCTGATAACCCGGTCATCCCCTACTTCGAGGGGGACGGGATAGGCAAGGACGTGGTGCCGGCTGCGATGATGGTCCTCGACGCCGCTGCCGAGAGAATCGGGAAGGAGATCGTGTGGTTCAAAACGTATGCAGGAGAGGACGCTTACAGGATGTACGGGACGTACCTTCCAGATGATACGCTGAACGCCATACGGGAGTACAGGGTGGCCTTAAAGGGCCCACTTACTACTCCAGTCGGCGGGGGTTTCAGAAGCCTGAACGTCACGATAAGGCAGGTTCTGGATCTGTACGCGAACGTCAGGCCGGTTTACTACCTGAAAGGGTTCCCGAGTCCGCTGAAGAATCCGGAGGTCGTAGACATCGTGATCTTCAGGGAAAACACGGAAGACGTTTACGCGGGCATTGAGTGGCCGAGGGGAAGTGATGAGGCGAGGAAGCTGATAAGGTTCCTTGCAGACGAGTTTGGAGTGAACATAAGGGAGGACTCCGGAATAGGGATCAAGCCGATAAGCGAGTTCGCCACGAAGAGGCTTGTAAGGCTGGCGATACAGTACGCGATAGACAACGAAAGGGAGAGCGTCACCTTGGTTCACAAGGGCAACATAATGAAGTACACGGAAGGGGCCTTCAGGGACTGGGGCTACGAGGTTGCCAGAGAGGAGTTCGGAGACGTCACGATAACTGAGGAGGAGCTGTGGGAAAACTACGATGGAAAGGTTCCAAAGGGAAAGGTCGTTATCAAGGACAGGATCGCCGACAACATGTTCCAGCAGCTCCTCACGAGGACTGCTGAATACGACGTTCTTGCGATGCCCAACCTGAATGGAGATTACATGAGCGACGCCGCCGCCGCATTGGTTGGAGGTCTCGGGGTTGCGCCGAGAAGCAACATAGGTGACGGAATGGGGGTTTTCGAGCCGGTGCACGGATCAGCGCCTAAGTATGCAGGACAGAACAAGGTGAACCCGACAGCAGAGATTCTGACCGGAGTTCTGATGTTCGAGTACCTGGGATGGAGGAAGGCGGGGGAGATGATCAAGAGAGCTATAGAGCTGACGGTTGAGGACAAGATCGTGACCTACGACCTGTACAGGCACATGGGAGGCACCCTGGTCGGGACGCGCGAATTCGCTCAGGCCGTTGTCGAGAGGCTGGGCAGCGTTTGATCCACCATTTTCATATTTTCTCAGTTCATTGAGGGTTAGCCAGCATTTTTGACGATCTCCGGAACCCCGTGACACTCTCCGCAGAACGTTTCGACGTCGTGGCACTTCGAGCACAGGTCCCTGTGAACGTCCGGCTCTTTCTCGAACGCCGCTCTGTGGAGACCTGCAGCCACGTCCTTTACCGGATAGGCGTCGTGGCACCTGTCACACTCGCCCGTGCCGTGCAGTCTTTCGGAGCTGCTCTGCTGGACCTCATCTCCTGTGCATGCTGTGAAAAGGAGCACGAGTCCTGCGAGGGCGATAACGAGTGGTTTGCTCAATCCGCCCATGCCGAATGTTGTCGGGCAGCTATAAAAAATTTGTTATGTTTAATCGTTTTCTTCAGAAGAGAATGTCGAGGGGAGGCTTTCTGACAAGCCCTCTCTCCTCGGCCATGTCGAACAGGGCCTCCATGGCCTC
>NZ_JBPLZQ010000078.1:0-7967 GCF_054018175.1 Geoglobus sp. | reverse complement strand
CACCTTCTCAGGTTCTATCTGGTAGGACTGGATGATTCTCGCGACTTCCTTGAACTCGCGGATGTTGTTGTCGAGGAGGTACTGGAGGATTTTCTCGCGGATTCTGAGTTCCTGCTCGAGCTCCTTTCTGCTCCAGCTTCTGAGGGTCCTTATGTCCTCCAGAGCCTTGGAGCTTCCGACCATCACGTGCTCGTCCTTGGTTGAGTCCCAGGTGAAGACGGTGGTTGTTCTCATGATCTTGGTGTGGGGGTCCACGCCTATGATCTCGGCTATCTCCATGTTCCTCCTCACCCTCTTCCTGCCCAGGAATACCTGGGCCTGGATGCTGACTATGTCGAGAGCTTCGATCATCGCTCTCGGCACGCTTATTGGCGGGTTCTCGAGCCTGTGGATGACTCCGTTAACGCTGTCCGCATGCAGTGTTGAGTAGGTGGTGTGGCCTGTCGACATCGCCTGGAAGAGGGTCAGTGCCTCCTTGCCCCTGACCTCACCAACTATTATGTACTCAGGTCTCTGCCTCAAAGCCGCTCTGAGCAAATCGTACATGTCTATGACCTTTCCGCTCTCCCTCGTTACAGCAGGAATCCAGTTCTCGTGCGGGAGCACAACCTCTCTGGTGTCCTCTATGGTGACTATCTTGGAGTTCTTGGGGATGAAGAGGGAGACGGCGTTCATGGACGTGGTTTTTCCGCTCGCCGTTCCTCCTGCAAAGATGAGGGACTTCTTGTTCTCTATGCAGAGCCAGAGGTATGCCATCTGCTCCACGCTGAAGGTTCCCCAGGCGATCAGGTCTACTGGCGTTACGGGCTCGTCCCTGAACTTCCTTATGGTGAAGGTTGAGCCGTGGTCGGTGACTTCTCTTGCTAAGGTCATCTGGATTCTCGAGCCGTCTGGCAATGCTGCGTCGAGCATTGGCTCGGCTATGCTTATGTGCTTTCCGGACATCTGGGCGAGCTTGATGACGAAGTTGTCGAGCTCGTCCTCGCTGAAGACTATGTTGGTCTTGATGTTCTGGTAGTTGCGGTGGTAGATGAAGACGGGCTTGTTGTAGCCGTTGCAGGAGATGTCCTCTATCAGGCGGTCCTTCATGAGGGGGGTGATTGGGCCGTAAAGAACGGTGTCCCTGAGGACGTAGTAGAAGAGGGCGCGGTAGTAGTACTCGTCCTCAACCTTCAGCTTCATGGATTCGAGAATACGCTCATACGCCTCCTTAAGGGTCTCAACCTTGTCCTTCCTGTGTGTGAGGGAGGGGAGCACGAACTCGAGCCTCCTGTGAATCTCCCACCGCGCATCCTCATACTCGCCGAGAGGAGGTTCGATGACGTAGTACAGCTGATCGATATCCTTCTCAAGAATCTTGATGGCCGCGAAAACGTAATCACCGTAAACGGGATATGAGTCGAGCTCCTCATAACCGTCCGGAACGGGAGTGTCCAGCAGAGTCTCGGCCAGCTCCTTCAGAAGTCTCATCATAATCGCTGTCATTCACTTAATATTTAACCATTTTCATCATAATAATGAAGCACCGGAAACCAGAAAAATAGCCGGGGACAAGAAGGTGGAGATGCAGAGGA
Source organism: Geoglobus sp. (assembly GCF_054018175.1). NCBI lineage: Archaea > Methanobacteriati > Methanobacteriota > Archaeoglobi > Archaeoglobales > Archaeoglobaceae > Geoglobus > Geoglobus sp. The sequence continues at coordinate 6,393 of NZ_JBPLZQ010000078.1, read as the reverse complement.
ACCTGAGAGAGCGGATAATAGACATGCTGATGGAGAGGGAGATGTCGGTGTCAGAGATCGTCAGCGAACTCGGGCTCGACCCATCCATGAGGAAAAGCGTCTTCAGAATTATCGAGTCTGCGAACAGAATAGTTAAAAAGAAGGGGATGAGGGTTTACGTACAGCCACCGGTCTGCATTTCGTGCGGTTTCGTTTTCAGGAACGTCAATCCATCCAGGTGCCCGGAGTGCAGGTCGGAGAGAATTTCCGAGGCCAGGTTTATAATAAAGTAACTTTAATGATTTATAGTTGATAATATACTCTGAAAATTTAAGCGTTGTTATCTAAACGACATCAGTCGCCAGATCAACACCATTGTGACTTTATCAATATTTGCTGAAGCGTTTAAATTAATTGAATGCTGCTCATCAATAATTAACCAATTGAGTTTTTCTGTACCATCATGCCAGTTGTTCTCACTGACCAAGACTCATCATCCTATAGAAAAATTTATTAAGTTTTGCACAAAATGAAACAGCATGCAGGTCGTGCATGTTATTGCAGTTGGAATGAACAGGGACAGGATAATGGAGAGCCTGAAAATGAGCGGTTACCCCATCCAGAAAGCGTATCTAACTCTCCCAAAGACGAGCGAATACGAGGCAATAGCTGAAGAGCTCGAAAAAGCTCTGAGCGTACTCGTAGAAATAGAGAAAATCATTGTGGACGAGTCGGACGTCTACAGGTCCGCGATAGAGATCCTGAGAGCGCTCAAGAAGGAGAAGGACGCGGGCAACCAGATATACATAAACGCTACTGACGCTCCGAGAACCCTGATGATCTCGTGCTACATCGCCGCTCAGCTCGTAAACGGAAAGATGTATGTGGCTCTTCCGAAATACGAAAAGGGCAAGGAAGTTGGAGTGGAGAAGATAGTCGAAATTCCCGTACCACCGCTCAAGAAGATAGGAGAGGACAAGCTCAAGATCCTGAAGGCGATATACCTGAACGGAAAGGAAGTGGACTCGATAAACAGCCTGATCAAGCTCATCGAGGGTAAGCTCGAAAAGCAAAAGGCCTACATGGCCCAGAGGGCGAAGATGAGCTACCACCTGAAGGGGCTTGAGAAGGACGGCCTCATAGAGACGAGAAGGGACGGAAAGAACGTCAAGATAATGCTGACGCCACTCGGAGAAGCTTTCTGCACGATCAACTGAAGAAGTCCGATAGAGTCATATTCTTTCTTTTTACCACACCTCTCAGCTTTCTGAAGTCCTCCTCCATCACATCTCTCAGCGGTGGTCTGTAGAGTGCCGCTGCAGGGTGATACGTTGCCATGAAAAACGTCCTCCTGCCGTCTATCAGCTTCTCCCGCAGGATTCCCCTCTCTCTCGAAATGGTTGTGAACGGGAGCTCGAAGTGCTCAAAAACCGTTCTTGCAGAGTGTCTTCCAAGACAGACGATCACATCCGGCCTAATCGCATCTATCTGCCTGATCAGGTGTGGAAAGCAGGCATCAATTTCCTCCTCGTATGGGTCCCTGTTGTTGGGGGGCCTGCACTTCAGAACGTTGGTGATGTACACGTCCTTCCTGCTGAGACCGAGCTCCCTCTCTATGAGCGACGTCAGAAGCTTCCCCGCGTTGCCCACAAATGGCCTGCCCTGTTCATCCTCTTCCCTTCCGGGAGCTTCGCCGATGAACATTACTCTGGCCACCTCGCTGCCCTCTCCTGGAACGTAGTTCTTTTTCGTGAGGTGAAGGCTGCAGTTTTTGCAGGCCAGAATATCCCTGACGATCTCACCAAGAGTTTCGGTCATCAGCCACCATGAAAAAAGAGAACAGAAAAACCTTTTGTCAGAACTTGAGCACCCTCGCAGAAACTATCACCGGGTCCCATATCGGGGTGAAAGGGGGAGCATACACGAGGTCGGAGAAGAACAGATCCCTCGTCGTAAACTGAGCCTGTATTGCCACGGCGAAAACGTTGGTCCGCATCGCCACCATCTCATAACCGGCAATCTGCGCACCGAGCAGACGATTTGTCTCGGCATCCTTGACGACCTTCAGGTACGTTTTCTTAGCACCGGGGTAGTAGTGCACCTTGGTGTTGGCGGTTATGAATGCGCTCCTGACCTCGAATCCTTCCTCCCTGGCCTCCCTCTCAGTCAGCCCGGTTTTTCCGACCTGCAGATCGTAGAACTTGGTTATCTGGGTTCCAACAATCCCCGGGAACTCCATGCTACCACCGGCCATGTTAACCCCGGCAACGTAACCCATCTTGTTTCCCGATGGAGCGAGGGGGACCCAAACGTTCTTTCCGGTAACCATGTGCTTCGCTTCAGCGACATCTCCCGCAGCATACACGTTCTCTACGCTCGTCTCCATGCGTTCGTTCACCTTTATTGCCCCGGTCTCTCCAAGCTCTACGCCGAGTTGCTTCGCGAGCTCCACGTTGGGTTTCACACCCACGGCTATCAGCACGAGATCTGCCCTGTACTCTCCCCTGTCGGTGATTACTCTCTCCACCCTGTCCCTGCCCTCGATGGCCTCCACCCTCTCCCCGAGCCTCAGATCCACCTTCTGCTCCATCTCCTTCTTTACTATCTCCGCTATCTCATGGTCAAAGTTTGGCAGCGGCTGTTCCGCCATCTCAACCACCGTCACCTTCTTTCCTCTCGCGCTGAAGGCCTCTGCCATCTCCACGCCAACGTAGCCTGCGCCGACAATAACCACGTTTTCCGCACTCTTCGCAGCCTCCCTGATCCTGTCGGCATCCGGTGGGAGGTCGACCGTGAAGACGTTTTCGAGGTCCATTCCATCAACCGGCGGAACTCTTGGAGAGGCACCGGTGGCTATCAGCAGCCTGTCCCACTCGTACTCCCTCGTCTCTCCCTTCTCCTCAACAACGACATAGCCATACTTAGCCTCGATAACCCTCGCGTTCATGTGCAGGTCTATGCCCCTCTCCTTCACGAACACCTCCGGTCTGTAGTACATCAGCTCGTCGCTCGGAAAGTCGAACTCCACGGCGTAGGGAATTCCGCAAGGAGCGTGGCTCACGAACGATGAGGCTTCAAAAACCTTAACGTCCCAGTCCGGCTTAAGAGCCCTTATCCTCGAAGCGGCCGTCATTCCGCCTGCTCCACCACCCACTATTACTACCCGCATGTGATCACCCCTCAAAAACTGAAACTAACTGAAATTATTAAACAAAATAAACTTTCTCTCTTTTGCTTCAGAACTCACCCGCGAGAATCGAGAGGGCGAGTTCTCTGTTGGAGAGCAGATCGATGGAGTAGTTGTCCCAGAACACGCACGTTCCGAGCACGAGAACCCTCCCGCGGTAGACATCCTGAGCGGCTGCGAAGACTGCCTTGTCACTCCTCACGACCGGTTCGCCACCATTGACTGACGAGCTGCACGGCATAACGACTTTCCTTCCATTCCACTCAGCGACCGGAAATCTCGGATCTCCCGTGTTGTTCTCCTCGTCCACGACAGTGTCCATCCCGAGTCTAATCTCGCAGTTAATCCTCGAGAGGGCGCGGTTTATCACCTCAGACACCCTGTCGAGGTTGTTGTAGTACGACGCGAAAACGATCTTCTTACCCCTCCTGAGCCACCCCCTCATCCTGGAAAGTTCCCTCAGCCTGAACTGAACCTCAGGATAGTTGAACACGATAACATCGTAATTCTCGAGTCTGTAGAAGGAGTCCACGCACTCCACACGGATTCCCTCATCCTCAGCAATCCTCCTGAATCTGCTGAAGTAGTAGTAATCGTCGATCAGAAACTCGCCATGGCTCGAGCTCCAGCCCACCATCATCAGTCACCTGAGGCGGGGGAGTGATTAAATATGTTTCACAGCTCGCAGAAAGTTCAGTACATGCTCCGGTGACCTGCGTGGATTAGAGAAAAAATCGCCAGCAGCAGGGTGTTTCAGAGAAAAATTGAGAAAGCCTGCTCACGAGAATATTTTCCTGGCAACGAGAAGCTTCATGACCTCTGTCGCCCCCTCTGCAATGTCCAAAACCTTCGCATCCCTGTAGGCCATCTCAACCTCGCTGCTCGATAGCAGGCCAAAGCCTCCGTGTATCTCAACCGCAACGTCCGCAGCCTTCTTGGCAACTCTGGCCGCAAGAATCTTCGCCACCGCACCCTCGTAGCCCGGGTCGTCCATCCTTTCCGCCATCGAGTAGATTACCCTCCTGAGAGCTTCAATCTCCACCGCAACGTCAGCGAGCATGAACTGGACCGCCTGCAGGTCTGCAAGCGTTCCTCCGAAGGCCTTCCTCTTCTTGGCCCTCTCAACGGCAAGGCTCAGGCACCTCTCAGCTATACCCAGGCCCATCGCAGAGAACGGTACTCTGTTTGGTGCGAGAGTTCCGAGTGCGACCCTCATCCCCTTTCCCTCTCCAACAAGCACGTTGCTCTCGGGCACTTCAACATTCTCGAACCTGACGCTCGCAAGCCCGCTGCCCCTCATGCCAGCAAGGTCTATCCCGGTTGTCTCTATCCCGTCACCTCTCTCGACCACAAAAGCCGTGAGCCCCTTCGCACCCTCTCCAGTCCTCGCCACAACCACAAACACGTCCGCGTACATCCCGTTGGTTATCAGCGTCTTGCTGCCATTGAGAACGTAGCTGTCTCCCTGCTTTTCAGCCCTCATGCTCACAGCATTTGCCACATCGCTCCCACCTCTGCCCTCGGTAATCGCAATCGTTCCCATCCCCTTTGCCAGCTTCGGGAAGAATTCCCTCTTCTGCTCCTCGCTACCGAAGAGCCTGATCGCGTCAACGGCCATGTTGTGAACCACGACACTGTGAGCAACTCCCCCAGAAACTTTGCCGAGCTCCTCCCCGACCAGGCATGCCTCGTAGTAAGTCATTCCCATTCCGCCAAACTCCTCAGGCACCATCAGCCCGAGAATGCCCGAACTCTTGATCAGGTCGAGCACGTCACCCATATCATTGCTCCTGTCAATTTCCGCCGCTTTCTCAGCCACCGCGGCCTTGAGTTTCTCGACGACCTCCCGCATACTTTCTGTTTTCATTAATCATGCATAATAACGTTTTCGTAAAATTTTCCATCCGCTGATCACCTCACCGAAACCATTATATAGAAATACCCACCCACCAAAGTTTGAGGTGATGTAAATGGCAACACTACAGGGTCAGCCCGTGCTGATTTTGAAGGAGGGAACCCAGAGGACTGTTGGCAGGGATGCGCAGAGGATGAACATTCTTGCCGCGAGAGTTATCGCTGAGGCCGTGAGGAGCACACTCGGGCCGAAGGGAATGGACAAGATGCTGGTCGACAGCCTTGGAGATGTCGTGATAACGAACGACGGTGTCACCATCCTGAAGGAGATTGACGTCGAGCACCCTGCTGCCAAGATGGTCGTGGAGATCGCGAAGACACAGGAGAACGAGGTAGGAGATGGTACCACAACGGCTGTCGTCATAGCTGGAGAGCTTCTCAAGAGAGCCGAGGAACTTCTGGACAACGAGATCCACCCGACCGTTATCGCAAACGGTTACAGACTCGCAGCCGAGAAGGCGATGGAGATTCTCAAGGAGATAGCCATTGACGTGAGCAAGGAGGACGAGGAGACCCTCAAGAAGATTGCCTCCACAGCCATGACCGGTAAGGGGGCGGAGGTCGCGATAGACAAGCTCTCTGAGATCGTGGTCAAGGCCGTTAAAGCAGTTGCCGAGGAGACAAACGGAAAGATTGAAGTCGATACTGACAACATCAAGATCGAGAAGAGGACAGGAGCGAGCGTTGAGGAGACCGAGCTCATTGAGGGAATCGTCCTCGACAAGGAAGTCGTCCATCCGGGAATGCCGAAGAGAGTGAAGAACGCCAAGATCCTTGTGTTCAACGGTGCTCTCGAGGTCAAGGAGACTGAAACTGACGCGAAGATCAACATAACCGACCCGGAGATGCTCCAGAAGTTCATCGAGCAGGAGGAGAAGATGATCAAAGACATGGTGGACAAGATCGCAGAGGCGGGAGCTAACGTGGTCTTCTGCCAGAAGGGCATCGACGACCTGGCCCAGTACTACCTGGCGAAGGCGGGAATTCTGGCAGTAAGAAGGGTCAAGAAGAGCGACATCGAGAAGATCGCCAAGGCGTGTGGAGCAAAGATCCTGACGGACCTGAGAGACATAACCAGCGAGGACCTTGGAGAGGCTGAGCTCGTCGAGGAGAAGAAGATCGGCGACGAGAAGATGGTCTTCGTGACGGGCTGCAAGAACCCGAAGGCCGTCACTATCCTGGTGAGAGGTGGAACGGAGCACATCGTGGACGAGATCGCGAGAGGAATCGAGGACGCGCTCAAGGTCGTGGCGGTCGCTCTCGAGGATGGAAAGGTCGTCGCTGGAGCTGGCGCACCGGAGATCGAGCTCTCC
>NZ_JBPLZQ010000077.1:0-11192 GCF_054018175.1 Geoglobus sp. | reverse complement strand
GGTTTATCTCAACACCTACAACCTCTTTCGGCCTCGAGAGCCTCGCAATTACGATCGCGTACGGCCCGACGCCTGCGAACATCACGAGAACTCTCTCCCCTTCCTTTACGAGTTTCGCTATTCTCTCCCTCTCTCCTGACAGCTTTACGGTGTAGTACGCCTTCGTCGGATCGACCCTGAACCTGCACCCGTGCTCCCTTGCGATGGTCTCGGTCTCGCTGCCGTAGATGACCTCGTATCTCGCCACCCTGTATTCCCCGCTCACCTCTCCGGTTTTCCTTAGAATTGTCTTGACGTGCTTGTGCTTCGTGAGAATTGCCCTCACAATCTCTTCCTTAAGGTGGTACACGTCGTCGGGAATGTCCACTATCACGACATCGCCAATTATCTCAAAGCTCCTCCTGATCTTCGCCAGCTCCTCTGGCCTTACCCTGTCCTTAAGCAGATCCCTGAGGCTCATCCGGAAGCCCGTAGGCCGGGAGGTAATAATAGTTTTCCGGCAGTTCAGAGGCCCGGTTTCGATGTGGTGCTGATGCTCAAAAAACGCTAACGTTTAAATCCCTGCCGGAAGGTGATTGATTATGGTCAAGCTCGCCGTATCTGGAAAGGGCGGAGTCGGGAAAACGACTCTCACCGCGGTACTCGCTCACCTATTCGCGAAGGACGGTTACAACGTTACGGCAATTGATGCAGACTCCGCAATGAACCTGCCAACCGCCCTCGGTGTCAGCGGTGTGAAACCCCTATCCGAGCTTAAGGACGTAATTGATGAGCGTGTGAGGGGACCGATGGGGACCTACAGGGTGAATCCCAAGGTTGACGACATCTTCGAGATGTACTCGGTGAGGAACGAGGACGGTGTGCGCGTGGCGGTTCTCGGAACGATCGAGAAGGGAGGAGACGGGTGCTTCTGCCCCGAAAACGCGTTCCTCAGGGCGATTCTCAGGCACGCCATATTCAGGGAGAGGGACGTGCTGATACTCGACATGGAGGCCGGTATAGAGCATCTCGGCAGGGGTACCGCAAAGGGCGTGGATTTGCTCATAGCCGTCGTAGAACCCGGAATGAGGAGCTTCGAGACCCTCGCGAGGATCGAGAAGCTCGCCACGGACATAGGTATTGAAAGGGTTGCGGTGGTTGTCAACAAGTACATAGAAAGCGAGAAGGCGAGGGAGCTCGTGGAAGGAATAGACAAACCGCTTCTCGGTATAATTCCCTACAGCCAGGACTTCGTCAGGGCAGACCTGGAAAACATCCCGCCCTACAAGGTCGTCGATCTGAAGCCATTCCAGGAGATCAAGATGAACATAGTCAGGCTCGTGGGTGAGTGACGTGAAGGTTGCCATCGTTCTTAGAAAAAAGTACGGGAGGAGGGCAGCCGAGCAGATTGCGAGGAAGTTTGACGTGGTTACCTTCAGACTTCCGGACGAGCTTCCGGAGATCATTGACGATCCCGAGGAAATAGAGCTTCCAGACTACCTTTTCACCGCGGACCTGATTCTCAGCTACGCGCTGCATCCGGATGTCAACTACGAGATAATCCGGAGGGCAGAGGGTACGAACGTCAAGTACGTTGTGCTTCCCGGTGGAGCCAAAAGCGGCTCGAGGGCCCAGCTCAGGGAGCTCGGGGAAAAGCACGGCGTGAGGGTTGTGTGGGAGGACGTGTGCTGCGCCACACCCCTGATAGAAGATGAGGAGACAGGCGACTTCTTCAGAGAGTTCGGCATGCCTGAGTTCGAGATAGTCGTTGAGGATGGCGTGATAAAGGACGTCAAGGTCAGGAGGTCGGCCATATGCGGCTCAAGCTACTTCGTGGCAGAGAAGATCAGGGGTTTGAGTGTTGACGACGCACCATCCAAGGCCGGCTACTTCACCCAGATATACCCCTGTTTTGCCTCCAGAGGAATAGACGGAAAGATTCATCGAGCTGCGCACATCCACAAGAGGCAGGTTGAGAGGGCTATAGAAAAACGTCAAGAAAAGTGAATATCAGGAGTGCTGAACTGAGAGCGGCGTTCATGTAAAAAAACGCAATCTGTATGGACTTTTCGTTTTTCCCGTATCTCACGACCAGGTGTTCTGCTACGATGAGGAGGAAAATCGCGGCGAGCCCAATCCGGGCAGGCAATCCGGCCTGATACATTACGAGCATCGCGTAGCTCAGGATCGCGAAAAAAACAGTGTGGTTTACGAACGCCATTGTCCTGCTCGCACCGATACCGTACCTCGCTGGAAAGCTGTGCAGTCCGTGCTTTCTGTCGAACTCGTAGTCCTGAAGTGCGTATATCATGTCGAACCCGGCCACCCAGAACATCACCGCGACACCGATAAGTAACGGGAGCAGGTCCTGTCCGAGGGGGTCGAACCTGTTGGTTACCGCAATCCATCCGCCCATCGGTGCGAAAGCGAGGTTCAGGCCGAGGACGTAGTGTGACAGAACGGTGTACCTCTTGAGGTAGGGGTAGACGTATGCAGTTATCACGGGTATCGGGGAGAGGTAGAACGCCGTTTCGTTGATCAGGTAGGCTGAAACGAAGTACACCGCGAGAGACGCGATCACGATTGCGTACGCTTCTCTGAGGGATATCAGACCTGCGGGAATGTGTCTTCCCGCGGTTCTCGGATTCATCGCATCTATCTCCCTGTCTATTATCCTGTTGAGCGACATGGCGGCGGTTCTTAGCCCTGTGAATGCGGTAGCGATCAGCAGGAAGGTTCTGGGTGGGACCATCCCGCCCTGCGCGAGAAACGCTCCAAGGTATGCGAACGGAAGGGCGAAGAGTGTGTGCTCGATCTTGATGAAGTCCATCACCAGCCCAAGCTTTTTAATCATTGAAGGCAAATTCCGCAGTGGGTTTAAAAAGGTGATACCATGTTTTCAAGCCCGGAAGACGCCGCGGTATCTGCAGTGCTCTCCATGCTGCTCGAGGTATCCGCCAACCCGAAGGCCGGAAACGTGGACAGGGACCACGATTTTCACGATCTGAGGTACGAGCACTTCCTGGCTTCCTCCTCAGCAGCATTTCCCGTCTTCGTGAGAATCGCCGGACACGAGATTGGCATAGGTCAAGGGGTGCTGGAGCTCGTGAGAAAGACCTCTGAGTTTCACAGCGCTGAAAACGTGCACTTTGGTGCGTTTCTCCTTCTCTCGCCACTCGTTTACTCGATGGGTGATGTGAGGTCTGCAGTAAGGGCAATCAAAGGTACGACCTCCGAGGATTCCCTTTACGTTAGGAAAGCATTCGAGCTGTCCAAAGCAAGGGTGATGGAAGCAGATACGGCGGATCTGAGGGATTCGGATGTGGAGAAGAAAATCGTGGAAATGGGGGTGAACCTCTTCGAGTGGATGAAGCTCGCACCATCTGAGAACTTCATAGCCAGGGAGTACGTGGATGGCTTTCCGCTGACAGAAAGGGGAAAAGATCTCATCTTCGAGGTGTACGACCGTACTGAGGACGTAAACGCAACCCTCGTCGTGTGCTACATATCCTTCCTGTCGACCCTCAGAGATCCGCTGATAATTGCTAAGAAGGGCAGGGAGGTGGCAGAGGCTGTGCGAGAGATGGCCGAGGAGAGCCTGGAGCTCTACAGGTTGACTGAAAATTTCGCCGTGTTCGGGGAACTCGACGTGAGGGTGAGGGCGCTTGGTGTAAATCCTGGAAGCGTTGCCGACCTCGTGATTGCGTCGGCATATCTCGCCCTGTCTGAGGGGTGGAGGTTTTGATCGAGAAGTTCGGGCTGAGGGAGGGAATAAACGAGGTAATCGGGATCACTCTGGGGGACTGGATAAACACCGCTCCACTCGGGGTAATCGTTGGGGACGACGTGAGGGTGCGGCTGTACAGCAACCACACGAGGAAGTTTCTGGAAAGCACGGGAGTGCTCTTCGTTAACGTGATCCACGATCCCGTGGTCTTCGTGGCATCGGCCTTCGACGACCTCGGGGAGGAGTGGTTCGAGTCTCTCGATCCTCCCGTGTTGAGGGGGAGCCTCAGCTGGGTGAAGTTCAGGGCGCACCTTGAAGGGAGCTGGGCTCTTCTCGAGTTTCTGGACGGAGAGGTGCTCAGGGGTGAGGTCAGAGCCGTGAATAGGGGATTCAATGCTGTCGTTGAGGCTGCAGTTCACGCCACGAGATACGTACTGTCTGGGAGCGAAACTCTGGCGGAGAGAATCAGGTACTGCGGAATGATAGTCGAGAGGTGTGGGGGAAAAAGGGAAAAGGAAGCGTACAGGATGCTGCTCGACTACGCCGGGCTGAAAAAATTTGGTTAAATCTTTGGATGAACTTCGATACTCTCGATGTGGGTCGCACCCTTCTCCGAGTGGCAGCTCGCGCAGTACATCTTGCCCCTCGTGTCCTCTATCGTGCTTCCCTTGTCCGAGTGGCATGAACCGCAGGTGTTGAGCTCCGTGTTCCTGTCGAAGTACACGTAGACAAACGTCCCCTCGTGCATGGCGTTGATGAGCTCTGCAGCTTTCCTTGCGACATCTGCCGTGAGCCTCGCACACCTTTCACTCCTCTCTTTGGAGAACGCCCTGTAACCTGAGACCTTGCACCAGTTTGTTACCGAAGCGTGGCACAGCGGTGAGTTCGCGATGGACTTGGGCATTGGGTCGAGCTCGGCCTTCATGGCCTTCGGTGGCCTGTATTTGGGCAGCTCCTCGAACTGGTACCATGCAAAGAGCTCGTTTATTACCTTATCTGCCTCTTCTTCCGGTAAGCACAGGTAAGTGGCCCAAGCAGCGCCATTTAGGGCACCACACACCGTTGCCCAGCCAACCACGCCCCCTTTTCCAACAGTTGCTATGCTCGCAACTGGGAGAAACTCTTTGTAGGGCGACCCCACTTCGTCTGCCAGAGACTTGGCTATTGCATAGAATGCGCCGAAACAGCAGTGAGCTCCAGGAAGCTTCTCACCGCTGAATGTCTTTCCACAGTAGCCCTCATAACCGAGTCTCTCTGCTTTCATCGGGTCTATTTGTTTAAACTCCCATGGGGGCTCTGGAAGTTCGGCGATAACTTCTCTAACCTCAGGTGTTGGCGTGGTTTCTGGAGTGGGAGTTGGTGTTCTCGGAGTTCTTGCGATTTCTTCCTCCTGTGCACACCCCATCAGTGCTGACGCGAAGGCCGCACCCATAATCCCGAGAAAACTCCTCCGGTACATATTATCACCACTATTATCATATGTTAAACGAAGTTGAAAAACATTTCTCTGTGTTGACTTTTACACATGTAGTAATTTACGCCAAATATAGAAATTCAGAATCCCCTACCTCTCAATGCAAAAAGGGAGTGTGAAACGGGAAAGTGTACTGGAAATTCAGGCCGTCATCTCAGGAACTCTCTCAGGTCCCAGAGGAGCTTTGGATGTTTTTTGAACAGCTCGAGCGCGAGCCTCCTCACGCTCATCTCCTCTATGGGCATGCCTTCGAGGCTTGACGTGAGCTTGTCGAGCGTCGCGTCGTCGAGCCTGATCATCTTCTCCTGCAGCTTCTTGTTTCTGACCAGGTTTTCTCCGAAGTCGGACTTCCACCGCTCGTCGTACCTTTTGAGCGTCTTTGCCGAGTAGTCATTTACTTCAACGGCCTCATAGGCCGTAATACCCGCGTGATAGCCCGCCTTCATCGCGTTTATGATTCCACCTCCTGTTATTGGGTCCGTGTGTCTCGCGGCATCGCCTGCGAGCATGACGTTGTCCGCAACTGCAGTGTCCATCGCTCCCTTCACCGGCACCCCTCCAACCACAACTTCCACTATCTCTCCTTCGGGGAAGTGCTCCTCGACGAACCTGTCCAAGTACCACTTCGCGCTGTTTTCCGCGAGACCCGGCATCACACCAATCCCAACATTCGCTGCATCCTTTCCCTTGGGGAAAAGCCAGATGTACCCGCCGGGCGCGTACTTCTTTCCAACCCAGAAGTAGGTCGTATCATCTTCGAACTCTATGTTGGTCATCAGGTACTGCACGCAGCTCTCGATCTCGTTGAGCTTGAGCGTCGTGTCTATCCCTGCCCACTTGGCAACCCTGCTCTCAACGCCGTCAGCGCCAATCACGATCTTCGTTGTCACCTCCTCGAGCTCGCCCATGCTCCTGATCCCGAGTCTCACGATTCCGTCCTCTCTCCTGAACGAGACTGCGGAGGTCTTCGTCAGGACTTCGGCACCGGCTTTGCTTGCAAGTCTCGCGAGGTACCTGTCGAAGATCTTCCTTTCCAGCACGTAGCCTACCTCGTTCCCGGCACTTTCCGCGGACAGCACGACCTTGTGGCTGGATGGCGAGATGATTTCGGCGCTCTCGATTTCGCTTGCGATCCACCTGCTGTCCGGCTTAACGAAGCTCTCAAGCCCTTCCCTGCTCACACCCTCGGCACACCTAACCGGGACTCCAATTTCCTGCCTTTTCTCGATTAGCAGGACCTCGAGACCCTTCTCCGCAGCAGTTTTCGCTGCAATGCTGCCAGCAGGCCCGGCACCAACAACTACGACGTCATAATCGGTCATTCGACCACCTCTAAAGCGTTCATTGGGCACGTCTTCACACACGCCATGCAGAGGGTGCATTTATCGTGATATATCTCGAGGTACGTTTCGACGAGCTCGTTGGCGTTGAACTTGCAAACGGCCACGCATGCACCGCAGTAACCACACTTGTACCTGTTGACAGCGAGTCTTCTCATGGCATTAAGACGGGGCTCCCTTAAATAACCTTTTCTCCTCCCCTCACCTTCGCATAAACGAAGAGGGTCACTATCTGGGTGAACTGGTGGACCATTACGTAGACCGCGTAAACAGGCGAGAGGGAGAGGGTGAGAATTGCTATGACGCTCGAGTTGTTCTTGCCAGCTGTTATGAACACGTACGACAGGTGTTCCTTCAGGCTCATGTTAAACGCCTTTGAGAGTATCTCTGCAAGGAGAATGGCTGAGAGTATGAACCCAAGCGAGAGCGGTATCTGACCAAGGATGTACTCCGGGTGAACGAACCTCGCCTTTGAGAGGAAAATCGTGAAGACGAGCAGGTTAAGGCTCCCCTCGGTAAGCCGGGATATCCTTTCTCTGTTGGGGTTGTAGAACCTGCCCGCCAGGTTTCCGAAGGCTATGGGCAGTATGACAACGACGAAAAGAGACCTCACCACCGCGTGCATGTCGAGGGAAATGCTGTGCAGTCCCGTTATGGCTTTTAGCAGCGCGGGAAAGGTCACCACTCCGGCGAGAAAGTTAACGGCCATGAGCGAAACTGAGAGCTCGAGGTCACCGCCTGAGATGAGCACGTAAACCGGATTCATGCTCGGTACCGGCATCAGGAGGGAGGATGCCAGAGCAACACCCATCTCGCCGTTCTGAGCGAGCTTTAACGCCAGCAGCGCGTAAGCTGGGGAGTAGATGAAGTTGATGATCATCGAGGCAATGAGGGGCTTTTTCGAGAACCTCGTGGCTTTCAGTTTGAGCAGCATCATTGAGGGGAGGATCGTGGTGAAAACGAGGAGGGTTATGACCGCGGAGAGAGGACTCTGAATGCCTGTCGTGTCGAAGACCCTGCCGAGAACGTATCCCACTGATGCGGAGACGAAGATCAGGAGGAGCTTAGACGTCAACCCTCACCTCATCGAGGTAAATGCCCTCCCCCTCCTCAACATGACCAACAACGTCTCCTTCAAGCTCCTTCCTCAGCTCTTCAGCTGTGCTTTCACCGCATATCAGCATGAACCCCATTCCCATGTTGAACGTCCTGTACATCTCATCCGTCTCTATGTTTCCAAGCTCCTGCAGGAAGGTGAAGATTTTCTGGGGTTTGAGGGGGCTATCGATCACGAATTTGACCTTTTTCAGCCTTTTCAGGTTCAGCAATCCTCCGCCGGTGATGTGGGCCATTCCGTGGATGTCGTGTTCCCTTGCAACACCAAGCACCTCAGAGTAAATTCTCGTTGGAACCAGCAGCTCCTCGCCAATGGTGCGGTTCTCGAATTTGTCGAAGTAGCTGAGACCATTCTCCTCCACGAGCTTTCTTGCCAGAGTCAATCCGTTGCTGTGAATTCCGGAACTTGGGATTGCAAATATAACATCTCCCGGCTTGATTTTTTCACCGGTGATTATCCTTTTCTTGTCCACGAAGCCTATCACCGTGCCGGACAAATCCCAGCCGTTGACTATGTCGAGCGTCGCTGTCTCACCACCAACCAGCGTGATGTTTGCCATCTCACACCCCCTGTTCAGTCCCTCTCCGATCTCGCCCATTATTCTCTCGTCCGGTTTGTTTGTGGCTATGTAATCCACCATCGCAACTGGCTCGGCGTTTATTGCGTAGAGGTCGTTGACGTTCATCGCCACGCAGTCAATGCCTATGGTCCTGAAGTTGTTCATGATCTCGGCGACCTTTATCTTCGTTCCAACTCCGTCCGTGGTTATTGCAATGCCCATGCTGCCAGCGTCAATCACGCTTGCATAGTGGTTCGTCAGGATGGGCTGCCCCGATCCCTTTCTGATGAATTTCAAACCAGAGATCAGGCTTTTTACGGCTTTTTCCTCCTTTCTTATGTCCACACCGGCATCAGCGTAAGATTTCATGCTGAGACATCTACCTAAACCTTAAAAAATCTATGCACAAGTAGTGGCGATGGAAAAGCTTGAAAGGCTGAAGTCGTTCATAGCAGAATTTGAAAGTGTTGCGGTTGCCTTCAGCGGTGGGGTTGACAGCGCAACACTCCTTGCGGTCTCGAGGGAGGTTCTCGGTGAGAGAGTTGTTGCTGTTACTGCCAGAAGCCCCACAGCACCCTCCAGGGATCTGAAGGATGCGAGGAGGTTCGCGGAAGAAATCGGGGTGAGACATGTTTTCATCGAGCTGAACGAGCTTGAGGATGAGAACTTCAGGAAGAATCCTCCCAACAGGTGTTACTTCTGCAAGAGGATGCTCCTCTCGAGGATAACCGAGTTTGCCGGAAGGGAGGGGATACAGGCGGTCTTTGAGGGCACCAATGCTGATGAGCTCAGGGGGCACAGGCCGGGGTACAAGGCCATAGCTGAGTTTGATAACGTCTATTCTCCCTGGGCGATGTTCGGCTTCAACAAGGACGAGATAAGAGCGATAGCAAGAAGTATGGGTTATGAGTTTGCGGACAAACCGTCAATGGCCTGCCTCTCGTCAAGAATCCCGTTCGGAATGGAGATTGACGAGGATAGGCTCAGAAGAATTGATGCAGCCGAGAATCTGGTCATCGCAATTGCCGGAGTTAAGCAGGTGAGGGTCAGGGATTTCGGCGAGAACGCGGTAATCGAGGTGGGCAGGGAGGAGAGAAACAGGATTTTCAGTGAGGGGATTGCAGACAGGATTGTCGAGGAGCTGAGAAAGCTCGGTTACAGGAATGTGCTGATGGATCTGGAGGGGTACAGGACCGGGAAGCTTTCTGAGGGCTCTGCAAGACCGTAACCTGCAATTCTGCTGACCTGTGACAGGGTTGGGGGACAACAGCCTCAGAAAAGCTGGTTTATATGCGTATTGCCTGATTGAAGGTTTGGTAATGCCATAAACTGAATAAATGAGTTACAGCAGCTTTAAAATGTTCCACAACTGATACGCTCCGAACAGCGCAGTCGGAATTAAAGCACAGATGAAAGGTTTTTCCAAACCCGATCTACCTTGAGTGTTTAATTGCCAAAGTCCATATTACGAGATTTCAGTCCAAACAATTTAGACACATTCAATACTTTTGGAAGATTTCAAAATTTTTAGACAAGAAAAAACTTGTATATGAGAACAGTAAAGAATAAGTAGGACAAAAATTGAAGGGAATAATAAGATGTATGCTGTATGGAGGTGGGATGAAGAAGTTGTGAAGTGGCTGGCTGTGGGAATGGTTTTAGGGATGGTTGGGTTGACGATAGTTGGAGGCACTTTCCTTGATTTGTACGGGCAGTATTTATTGGTAAGCAAGGATCCGGCATCAGCAGTGCCTACACTCGGCTTCATGATTTCAGATGCGGCTACTTTTGGGGTTCTCATTTACGCAGGTTTAGCAGCCGGACCTGCAGGATGGGCTGCAGCAGGGATAATTGCTGCAGGGGCAGCATTATGGTGACGCACGACGTTAAAATAGAGAAAATTAAGGAATGGAGAACGATTTCAGCGATAATGTTTCCGATCTCTTTTTTATTTGTTTTTTTAGCGTATTTTATAGCTTATATTTTTAAAGATAAGCTGCTTATTTTGTCACCATATTTAACGACTTACGTTATTGGTTTTGGTGTGGGATATTTCTTCACGGAGAAATTTTCGAAATTCAGTGAATGGCTGACTCATGCGGAAGGTCAGCCCAATATGCGATTTTGGTTTTTGTTTGGAGTAACCATCAGTTATTTCATTGCAGTATCTGTTTCGTTCATATATGCCACTTTGCTCAGAATAGAGTACACTCTTGACAAGTGGTTGATAGGTTGGGGACTGTTGTTTGGAGTTACAACATTCATGGGATATTATGGTGGTGCATCTCTCTACATATACAAGAAAACTGGAGAAGTGATTGATGTTGTATGAAATCATTGCTTTATTTTTTGCCAATAATCGTGTTTTTTATGGGTTTTATCGTGGGATTAAAAAATTACAATACAGTTGATCTTCCAAAATCACGTATTATTATAATACCTGAATTTGACAATTTTACACATGAAAGTTTATCTTTTGGACTTATTCTTACCAACAACGTCAAAGTTGTGTTAGTCTGTATTTTTGGCTCCCTATTTTTGTCAGTTCCAACCTTATTAACGCTCTTTAGAAACGGATTTATTCTCGGCTATCAAACTGCCAGTTCCTTATCTACAATCGGTTTCCAAGCGTTTGCTTATGTTTTTCCCCACGGCATCTTCAAAATTCCAGCCATCATCATAGCAGGAGCAGCAGGCTTTAAGATTCCATACGAGATTATCCGTTATTTAGCAGGCAGAAAGGAGCAAATTTTAACGAAGGAAGACATCAAGGAATACCTAACGCTTGCTTTAATCTCGATAATTCTGATCGTAATAGCCGCATTTGTAGAAGCCTACATAACACCAAGAATAGCTGAGTACTTTCTATTGTAGTTTCCTAAAATTATTTCCTGCCATCAAACCACCTCCAGCAGTAACCAAAAACTCTTTCAGGAGTCAACTTTCTCAAAAATGCTTTATAGGGAGTCTCCAGTTCATCTAAATTGAGGCTCATG
>NZ_JBPLZQ010000076.1:0-20614 GCF_054018175.1 Geoglobus sp. | reverse complement strand
CATTCCTCTTCCTCTCCACATCAGCGACCGTGCCCGCAATGGCCCGGATTTGAGCGTTTATCCGCTCGATCTCCACGGGATTCACGGCGAACAGCATCCTGAAGTACCTGACGTTCAGGGAAGCAGTCTTTTCAAGCCTTCTCGATGCTTCGTGGAACGGATTTTCACCGAGCTCGTCCCTCCACAGCGTCAGCATGGCAGAAACGAAGTTGCGGGCCTGATCCCTCAGTCTCGGATGAACGGCATCAAAATCGAAACCCTCAAGGGATGAAATAAGACTGCTGATTTCAGCACGCAGTTCTCGCTCCTTCTCAGACACGAAGGGCTCTATCTCCCTTTCAGCGGATTCCATCATTTTCAGAAGTTCTTCCTCCACCACTTCCAGCGTGACTTCCTTCACCCTTCTTCTCCTGAAAAGCCCGAATCCCATCAATCTAAATTCTCAGGACGGCTTTATAGTTTACTGTTTTTCAGTTATGAATGCGTAGCATCACAGCTCCTCAGCATTCGCTTTAGATCCCCTGACAGACGAAAGCGCTCTCACCCTCCTCAGGTGCTCCTCACCGCTCAGGAACAGAAGAATGACGAGCATGCTGAGGACCGGTAGCCACATCATCACGGAAAAGAGGAAGTGCATGCTGTCCATGAAGCCCTCGACCATCGCAATCAGAGGCAGTGGATTTCCCTTCACTGCCAGAACCCTGAGCAGCGCCATGGTTCCCGGATCTGGAATCTGGTTGCCGTAGCTTCCGAGCCAGTCCTTCATCCTGTTTGTAAGGAGCACTCCCCCAACCGCCACACCCATCGCCTGCGACAGCGTGTTCACAGACCTGACCGTCCCGTTGGCCATCCCAGCCTTCTCCGGAGGGACTGACGCCATTATGACGTTGAACGAGGGGGACATCAGCATCCCCATCCCGATCCCCATGGGCATTAGCTTCACGAAGAACTCCCAGTAGCTCACGCTCTCCTCAATCCTGGAAAGGTTGTACATCCCGAGAGTGAAGAGGAGGGGACCGGTGCACATCAGGTACTTTGGATTGATCCTGTCGCTCAGCCTTCCGGCTAAGGGGGAGAACACCGTGTTCACGAGGGGCAGCACGATCATCCAGTAGCCAGAGTCGGCAGCGCTCAGCGACTTTATTCCCTGCAGGAAGTACGGCAGAACGAAGAGCGACGAGGACATTCCGAAGAAGAGGATGGAAACAGCGAGTATGCCTACGGTGAAGTTCCTTATCCTGAACAGGGAGAGGTCGAGAAGTGGATGCTCATAGCTCAGCTCTCTGAGAGCAAATGCCACGAGATACGGCACGGCTATTGCGAAGCAAGCGAGAGTTTTCTCGTCCGCCCATCCCCAGTCCTGTCCGTTAATGATTCCGAGAGTCAGGGAGCCCAGGCCTATTGCCAGGAGAGTCGCTCCCGTGAGGTCAACCGGAACTCTATCCCTTGCCCCCAGTGGTGGTAGAAGGATGTACGCCAGAATGACCGAAGCTATGCCCACCGGGACGTTCAGGTAGAACACCCAGTGCCAGCTCAAATGCGTTGTCAGCCACCCGCCAATTATCGGGCCGAGGGTGAAGCTCGAAGCGACAAGAATTGAGTTGAGCCCCATCGCCGCACCCCTTTTGCCAGGAGGAAACAGCTCGGTGATTATTGCCAGGGTGTTTCCGCTCAGCATCGCCCCACCAACCGCCTGGAGGACCCTGAAAAAGATCAGGCTGCCTATGCTCCATGCCTGTGCACACAGAAAGCTGCTCACAGTGAAGATGATCATAGCTCCCATGAAGTACCTGTCCCTCCTGACCATGTCCCCTATCCTCCCCGCGAGGACAAGCAGAACCACCATTGTGAGGGTGTAGCTGTTGAGAATCCACTGTATGTCAGACATTCTCGCGTTGAAGTCCCTGGCTATGCTGGGAAGGGCGACGTTCAGCACGCTGACGTCCAGCAAAACCATGAAGAGTCCCATTCCAACCGGAATGAGTCCCAGCCACCCTGACCTCGTCATTGTCTGCCCCTAATTCTCCTCCTTTTTCTGAAAAACACTGCCGAAAGGGTCACGGCAGCGGCCACCATAGCGGAGGCTACGAGAACCACTGGGGTCAGGACGGGTTTTTCCACAACTCTCACCGAGGCTGTGACCGGAAAGGTCAGGTGAGTGTAGCCCTCTTCGTCATCATACCGAACTCTCACGCTGATCGGGTAATCACCCATGCCAGCATCCTTGTCGACCTCCACTCTGAACTTCGCCACCGCCTGCTGTCCCGGAGCGAGGGTGCCGATGTAGTAGTAGGACGGCTGTGGCTTTCCGGTGATCCCCATCAGGGAGCTCGAACCCGCAGGATGAAGTGGTGGACTCAGATCGAGCTCGAGGATCGCATCGTACATCGTCCTGTTTCCGGCGTTCAAGACTGTAAGCTCCAGGCTACCTGTTTCGTCTGGTGTGAGATCGCCTCTAACCGAAACAACCGTGATGTCCTTCTCCAGTGGTCTGATCACTACTGGAATCTCGGAAACGCTCACAAGGTCGTGAACTCCATCAACGCTGTACCTCTCAAGCAGATACAGGCTGTGCTCTCCCTCTGCAACCTGATCCGAAACCGATATTCTGAAGGCGACCTCCCTGGACTCTCCAGCCCTTAGAGAGTGAATGTAAGCGGTCGAGCTCACGGGAGCTATGGTGGGCTCCGGAGAAACTAAGGTGAGCCTGAGGTCGGTGATGTCCTCGTCAAGCGTGTTTTTCACCCTCACCCTGATGGACTCCACGGTTCCAGCTCCAATGTCTTCCAGGGGCAAAAGCTCAACGGCAATTGAATTCTGCCCGCCAACTTCTACCTCCACTGGAATCCGCCCGGACACCTCATCGTCCCCAAGTTCGTTCCTGTAGGCTATCTCCAGAATCCCCCTGTACTTTCCGGGCGGTGCCGTCGAGGTTATGTAGAAGACGAGGTTCCTGACATCTCCCGAACTGAAATTCCCGAGGTAAGGCGAATTCTCGGCTCTCAGCATTCTGTTCTCAAATTTAAGGAACGCGACAGCATCGCTCACACTCTCGCCAGAATTTTTCAGTGAAACCACAACATACCCTCTCACCCCGGGAATCCCAGCTTTCCCCGGGACTGGGGTGTAGCCGGGAATGAAGCTAGCAGACTTTACCAGGCTGAAGTGCGTTCTGTCATAGACATTCAGGCCAACAGTCTTGAGCACGGCTCTGGGTACTCCGGATGTCGTCTCGAACCTAATCAGAAAGGTTGCCGGATACGTCTGGTTGACCGCGCCGTCCATAACGTAAAGCTTAAACGTCGCGTTCTTCCGCTCCATGGGAGATAGGTGCCCGATGTATGCCGCTGCTCCCGAAGGGTTAGGCCTGAAGGGTGGCGTCGCATTGAGAATGACGACGCAGTTTTCAACGGGATTCTTCCCGGAGTTCACGATTTCAACCCTGATCGCACCCTCCTCTCCGGATATCAGCTGACCCTCCAGAACTGCCAGAGAAAAATCGTAGTCCTTCTTTTCCACTGTCACCCCGACATACTCAACATCCACCTCGTTCTCGTAGCTTATAACCGGGTTGCCGTTTTCCAGGTAGTACGTCACCCTGCTGAATCTCAGCTTTACAGGCAGGGTGTACTTGCCCTCACCTGCATCATCGTCCACCTGAATCGTGAAGACTGCCCTTGCGACGATCCCCGACGGCAGGTCTCCGACAATGTAGGGGTTAGCCGACCTCACACTGAACGGCAGCTCGCTATCATCAACCTCGACTCTCAGGTTCTTTGCCGTTGTCAGAAGGGGTATCAGGCTCGAGGTGTTCTCATTAACTGCAAACCCAGACAGCCTGGCATCGTTCTCGATTAAAATCGTCAGCACAGCCTCCTCACCGGGATGAAGCGTACTGTCCTGAAGGGAAACGTGGAACGTGAAGTCTGCTGAAGCTGAAGCAGTTTGAACGATAACGAGCGACAGCAGCAGAAGTACAGCTGGAATTGCCTTCACCTCACTCCACCCCCTCGGAAATAAACTCAATTGCCCTCTCGAGGGCCTTTTCCGCCTTTTCCTTTGACTCTGCAGCAGTTTTTGAGAGCATAACCACGAACCTCATCCAGTTTTTGAGTTCGAAAAGCCTGAGGAAGTTCTCCCGCTTAACGTTCATGAATTCAACAAGGTTCGCGTACTCGTCACTGTTCAGCACACCCCACTCCTTCAGAGCCTGAATCTTGAGAAGTATCGCCTGCTTCTCCCGCTCCGCGTAGTCCTTCAGCGCCTCTTTCCCGACATCAGATAGAGAGTACACCTTTCTCTTTCCAGACACCTTAACGTCCAGAAATCCGGCATTCTGAAGTTCGTGCAGAAGTGGATACACCGAACCGGGAGATGGTCTTTTCGCGGTTTTCTGGGCTATCCTCTCCATCAGCTCCTGCCCGCTAAGGTCGCTCTTTTCGAGCTCCTTTAGAATGAGTATCTTCAGAATGCCCTTGAGATACGTCACAAAATGGCTTTAACTGAAAAATGTAAAAATGTATCGGATTCCGATATATCCGGAATGTCACTTCTTTATCACGAGGCCGTAGGGATCGATCTCCTCCCTGAGGACCCTGAGCTCCTCATCAGTCGGAGGCTCGAGGATCTGGATGTCGTCTGCAATCACGGGCTCAAACCCCATGTCACTCACGACATCGTCCACGCTCAGGCCCTCCCTCACGGCAATCAGCCTCATTACTCTGGTTTCATCATCGAAGTCGAACATTGCCTTGGAGGTTATCACCCTCCACGGGCCTGTATCCTTAGGCAACCCGTACTCCTCCCTCGTCTTCCCATCGATGACGTGCCCCGGAGATGTCACGAAGTCGCACCTCTCCACGAATCTGCGCTTCTCGTGGTTCATCACGATTATCGTCTTCCAGCAGTAGCTCGCAACCTCGTTGCCTCCTCCACTTCCGGGGAATCTAACTTTCGGCCTTTCGTAATCCTCGCCAATCATCGTCGAGTTTATGTTGCCGTACTTGTCTATCTGCGCCGCTCCGAGCATTCCGTAGTCTATGTACCCTGCCTGAGCGTAGTTGAACGCTAAACCCATGCTGCACCACTGCAGGCTTCTGTAGGTGTTCTGCGGACCGCCCATCGTGCCTCTCAGAAAAGGAGTCCTGCTCTGAGGCCCAATGGCACCGAACTCAAACACCTGGGTTATGTTCGGCGTGTAAAGCCTTTCGGCCAGCAGAGCAACCACCTGGGGCATCCCCCAGCCCACGAAGACCGTCTTGTTATCCTCGAGAAGTCTCGCGGCTTGACATATCATGAACTCAACATCCGTATAGCTCATCTGTATCCCTCCAGAATCTGAGCCTTTCTAATCAGCTCCTTGAGCTTCTTCATCCCAACCCTCTTCTCTAAAAACTCTTCATGACTGTCAACGCTGTAGATGTACTCCTCGAGGTACCTCTGCATGTCCTCTTCCTCCCTTATTGATGATAGCATCAGGTAGTGCTCGGAGTCCATCTCGTAATACCCCTGCGTACCACCGGGGTAGGCGCCGAAGGGTGCGTGAACAACAGCGTCAACCAAGTAGTAAGGAATTATGGTCATGTTCGGCTCCTTCCTGAACTCGATGGTCTCCACTATTCTTTCGGCGGAGATAATCACCTTCTTGGATGCCATTGCGGTTTCGAGGGTTGCGACGGTTGGCCCGTAGACCCTCGCGTTTCCGTAAATGTCGGCTTCCTGAACATGAATTACTGCAACGTCGGGATTTAGAGCAGGGAGCAACGCCACGGGCTTTCCTGTAAATGGATCCTTGACTGCCATGGCTCCTGATTTCCTGAACGTGTCGGTGCCGAGCAGATCTCTTGCGGGAATGAACGGTATGCCCATCGCCCCTGCAATCAGTCTGTAGGTTATGCTGCCGTTGCTCCAGTCGTAGACCTTGACCTCGCCGTTCTGAACCTTCCTGGCTATGTAGGGGCCAAAGCCAAGAAATCCCACGTCTATCCTGTCAACACATCCGGCCCCTGCCAGCAGAACGCTCTCAAGCAGCGTGAACTTGGCGCATATCCAGAGGTGCTTCTTCCCCTGCCGGATTATCTCCCTTATCAGACTCTGCGGCCCTCTCGTCAGGCTGGAAAAGTCGTATGCCAGATAATCCCCATCGCTCACGAACTTTCTCACCGCCTCGCTCTCGTCCATCAGCTTGTCTTCCCAGTTCCTGTTCTTCCTGTCCCTCACGTACTCCCTGAAGTCGTCGGGATCGATGAAATAGAATTCCGCATCACCTCTGTCCAGAATCTCCATTTCACAAAACCTCCTGATAATTAACGAACAAAAATGAGAAAAAAATGTGGTTTATAAAAGTTTTCAAACGTTCTCGGTCAGCTCGACGCAGTACTTCTTCACTGTCTCATCATCCGGCGGGCTGGTCAGCAGCGAGATTACGACGAACAGTATGAAGCCCACCGGGATGGCCCAGAACTGGTGCGGCGTAACGATCCACGCGGCCTTGTTATCTCCGAAGAGCATCTGGTTCAGGAAGAACCATGCGTGGTGGCCGAGGTTGAACTTGGCGTACATCCACGCGTAGAGGTGCAGGAAGAACATTATTATCGCAGTTGCCCACATTGCCGTTCTTGTTGCTCTCTTCCACCACAGCCCGAGGACGAGTCCCGGACCTATGGATGCTATGAGAGCGACGAAGGCCCAGCCGGAGAGGTCAAGGACGAGCGCTGGCGGGTTGAACGATATGATCATTCCGATAATCAGGAAGACTATCGAAACGATCCTCGCAGTTGTGACGGGGTTCTCCTGGGCGTACTTGCTCCTGAGCTGCATGCCGAGCAGGTCCCTCGTCACGAGCGTGTTGACGACCATGACCCATCCAGCTGCCGTTGACATCGCAATGGCGAGACCACCTGCTGCAAGAATGCCGAGGACGAGCGGATTGGAGAGGGCCTCGACAGCTGCGATCATGGAGTAGTCAACGACTGAACCGACCTGGTACGTCTGCTGAATTATTTTCAGAACACCAACTGCCTTCCCTCCAGCCTCAGCGGCGAGCGGGTGGTAGCTCTCGATCATAACCTTCGCTCCGGCACCGATTATCTGCAGTGCCATGTAGAAGATGCCGGCGAAGAGAGCTGTCCAGAAGATGCTCCTCCTCGCGGTCTTTATGTCCATGGTCGTGAAGAACCTGACGACCGTGTAGGGCATGACCGCGAATCCAAAGTGCCAGGTGAAGTACCACCCGATTATCGCAAGCCATGTTCCGACGAACGCGTGCGGTGGTTCAGCGTCGCTCGCGGTGTTGAAGAACTTGGGGTTGTTTGCAAGAACAGCTTCATGGAATCCCTGAAGCCCGCCGAGCTTCATGATCATGACTATCGCGGCGATGACGGCAGCGACGGTCATCAGAGCCGCCTGGAAGGCCGCGTTCCACGACGTTGCGACCATTCCACCCCAGACGACGTACAGCAGAACGATCACAGTGCCGATGATGACTCCGTAGATGTAGTTGATCTTCAGTATCGCGAGCAGGAAAAGTGCCATGCCGACGATGGACAGGGTTATGTAGAGGATCGAACCGAAAGCGACGATGACTCCAATGAGCCACCTGAGCTTCTGATCATTGTACCTGTCAGCATAGTAGTCCGCGAAGCTCGTGGGTGCGTACTTTCTTAATGCAGAAGCGGTCAGCAGTGTTGCCAGCGGCATTCCGAGGATGATGGCTGCCATCGCCCACCAGAATGGATACCCGAGAATGAATATGTATGCTGGCAGTCCGAGCATCGAAGCGGGGCTCAGGTACGTGGACTCGAGCGCAAGTCCGTTCACAAAGCTTCCGATCTGCCTGCCAGCAACGTAGTAGTCGGTCGCGCTCTTGAGCTTCTGCCTGCTCCACCAACCGATGTATATCGTTACCAAAAAGTACAAAACCGTAACTCCAACTACGATCGGATCCACAGCCATCAGCTACCACCTCTCGCTTCTTCAGCCTTTTCGGGTATGTAGTAGTACAGAAACGCCACCACCACTGGTATGATGAACGTCCCTATCAGGCTCGCGTATATCGTCGGCGCAAGCACTGGCCCGATCCATACGTGGTTGATCCCTGCAGTCGCTTCGAGGGCCCACATCAGGAATGTGTACCCGTACATCACTAAAACACCAAGCCAGAACACCTTCGGCGGCCAAGGCATAGTCTCACCTTACGTTAAGTAAAATTCATGATTAATTTAAACTTTTCGCAATCACACATTATAAATTTTAATAGATCTCAAATAATAATGACGAACTGTTTAAAAAATAAATGACGAGTCTGACATCTGCACCCGGCTGATGAAAGACTCGAGAGCATTTAGAGAGTTAATTCCGTACTTCATCAGCCTCATCATCTGGATCTGAAATATCTGAGCCTCGATGTAGGCATCTGCCATCGCGCTGTGCCTGTAGGTTAAGGGAACGCTGTACTTCCTCGCGAGGGCTTCGAGCGTCAGATCCTCTCTGGTCGGTTTTTCTCCAAAGATCTCGCCAATGACACGCTCTACCACCGCTATGTCGAGGGACTTCTGCAGCTTAACCCTGATGCCGCACCTGTCGAACTCCTTCTCCAGAAAGCCGATGTCTATGCTCACCCCGTGTCCAACAACGACCCTGCCCTCAATGCGCTTCAGGATCTCGTCAGCCACCTCACAGAATTTCGGAGAGTCCTCCAGCACATCGGGAGTTATACCGTGGTACTTCACAGACGAGATCCTGAAGGATTCCGGCTTCACAAAAGTGTGGTAAGAATTTCCAACCATGATACGCAGCCCGTCCATGGGGATTACTGCTATGCTTAAGATCTCGTCCCTCTTCAGGTCGAGCCCTGTCGTCTCAACATCGACCACGGCGAAGTTAACGTCCCTCAAATGGCATCAACTCCGTAGTACTTCTTAACAAACCCCTGAAAGCTCTTTATGATCTTGAAAGTCTCTCTCAGAATGACGAGGTCAAGCTTCTCCAGCTCTGCCTGGCCTATCAGGTTGTCGCTCCTGTGGGCCTGGTGCCTCAGCCTGAGATCCTGCAGGAACTCGAAGCTCTCCCTGAGTTCCTCAACCCTCTTCTCCCCGATAACTTCCTGCAGAGCAGATATCCTTGACAGGGTGTTTGTTTCCCTGATCTCGTTGTCAATTGCAAAGACCCTCACAGCGTTGACTATTGGGTATATCCCGTGCTTTTTGACGTCTATCCCCTTGTCGAGGTCCTTTATACCGAATATGCCGAGAGGCGGTTCGAGCGATGTCGCGTCGTAGGCCAGGAACCTGAGAGCCTGCGTGTTCTTGACCTCGAATATGTGATCAATGAGCTCATCGTACAGCTCCCTTTTACCATACACGTGCCTGACGTCGAGAAAAACGGTCAGGAGTCTGAGGTTCTTCGGTGTGGGCTCGTTAAACCACTCTTTGAACATCCTCTTCCACTCATCGATCCCGTAATGCCAGTTCTCGGCCATGTAACCAGCGACGCATCTGGGTATGCCTATGTAGTCCACTGCGCTGTTCACCTCTTTCAGGAACTCCCCGGGAATTTCAGTTTCGCATATCACCGCGTTATCCTGATCAGTCGCTATAACCTGCTCCTTCCTCCCACTGCTTCCCATGTTGACCCATGAAAATTCGTTCCCAACTGAGAACTCCCTCGACAGGACCTCAAGCACCCTCACATACACCTGATCGTATATCGCATTTATCATCCTCGACAGATCGTGAAACCTGACATTTTTACCGGCAAGGACTCTGATCTCGTCCTTCACAGAGTCCATCAGGTCCTTCATCTCCCCGAAATCGTCTGTCCTCCTGAGCCTTCTGTAGATGCGAATTACCTTGGCAAACGGTTCAAAGACGGAAAGCACGTCCTTGACAGAGATAACACCCTCAAGCCGGTCCCCGCTCATTATGACGAGGTGATTCACCCCGGCCTCGATCATCTTTATGTACGCCTCAAAAACGGGCTCTCTGACGTCAGAGGTTATCAGGCCTGAGCTCATGAACTCCCTCACGCTACCATCAACCCTGTTTGCTGCCACAGCCTTTTTCAGGTCAGTGTCCGTGAATATTCCCACCGCTTTCCCTGAGTTCACCACAACGAGGCTGCCGACAGACTTCTCGAGCATGAGTCTTGACGCACTCCTTATGTCACACTCCGGGGTGCAAGTCACCGGTTTTCTGTGGACGAGCTCGACCACGGGCCTCAGGAGGAATTCCTCCACCTGTGTGTCAAACCTGAGCTCTCTGAAGCGCTTTTCTGCGAAGGTCTCAAAGAATATCCTGAACTTAGAATTGCTCTGCATCACATCCCTGAAGACCTTACCGTCGAACAGGTAGCATATCGTGTCCTCCTCCGCAACAGCCGTGGACGAGAAAGGGATACCCTCAACGGCAGAGGTCACTGCGAACAGCTCACCTTTTGTTAACCTCTCCTCAACGTCGTTCCTGAGCAGCACCCTACCAGAGTAGATGAAGTAAACGTACCTCGTCCTCTCCCCCTTGCCAACTATTGTCTCACCATTTTCGAAAATCTCGACCTCCATTCCCTCGATAAGTCTGTCGAGCTCGCTGCCGGAGAGATAGGAAAAGGGGACAACTTTTCTGAGAATCTCTCTCGGTGGGATCATTGACTCACCAGAAAAAGAATAACTATTAATTTTTATAAATTTTGGGGGAGACCCCCGGAAGGGTCAGACAAACATGACGCCCTTGGCCTCGAATTTCACGGGTTTGCTGTCCTTCTTCAGGACTTTGGCTATCGCCCTCTCGAAGTCCTCCATCGTTATTCTCGCCTTCTCCTGCTTTATCGCGAACATTCCAGCCTCGGTGACTATGGCCTTTATGTCCGCACCGCTCGCCCCCTCAGTCATCTCAGCCAGCCTTCTGAAGTCCACGTCATCTGCGATCTTCATCTTCCTCGTGTGGATTCTGAATATCTGCATCCTGCCTTCGAGATTCGGCATCGGAATCTCGATAATCCTGTCAAACCTACCGGGCCTGAGTATTGCCGGGTCGAGTATGTCAATCCTGTTTGTTGCGCCGATTATCTTAACGTCTCCCCTCGGATCGAAGCCATCCATTTCAGCCAGAAGCTGCATCAGCGTTCTCTGAACCTCTCTGTCACCGCTCGTATCGCTGTTCGTTCTTCTCGCAGCTATTGCGTCTATTTCGTCTATGAACAGAATTGTCGGTGCCTTCTCCCTCGCAAGGTCGAAGACCTCCCTCACAAGCCTCGCGCCCTCTCCTATGTACTTCTGAACGAACTCGCTCCCGACGACCCTTATGAACGTGGCGTTCGTCTCTGCCGCAACTGCCTTCGCTATCAGGGTCTTTCCGGTTCCGGGTGGACCGTAGAGCAGCACGCCCTTTGGAGGCTCGATGCCGATTTCTGCAAACAGCTCTGGCTTAAGCAGAGGAAGCTCGACTGCCTCTCTCACTTCTTCGATCTGCCTGTCAAGCCCGCCGATGTCGGAGTACGTGACGTTCGGCCTCTCCTCTATTTCGAATCCGTAGACCGTCGGGTCCTTCGGGCTCGGAAGCACGCTGACCACGGCAAGGGTTTGCTGGTTCATCGCAACCCTCGCTCCGGGCTTGAGTTCGGAGAGGTCCACGTACTGGGAGACGTTCACGAGGAACTTCGGCCCGGTAGAGCTCTTAACAACGACCCTACCGTCCTCGAGAATATCTGAGACGGTTCCAACAATTAAAGGCGGTGATCTTAACCGTTCAATCTCACTCCTGAGCCTCCTAACCTCCCTCTCAAACCTGATCCTTTCGGACTCGACAAACCTCTTCTCGTCTTCAAGCCTCCTGTATAGCTCCTTCAGCCTTTCGTACTCTTTTTCCAGTATCCTGAGCTTGAGCATGAGATCCTCATTTCCAGCCGGACTCTCTATCATGTCCTCCGTCATATTCCCCATACCTTTTTATTTTTTGAGCTCAACTCCCTTCCGGGAGTCTCCAAATAGAATTATATAGCTACAAGTATTTGAAGTTATTGGAAAATTGGCAGGGGATGGCAATGGAGTGCGAGATCTGTGGTAAGGAGATCAGGGGTAGGGGTTTCAAGGTTGTTGTCGAGGGGACCGAGCTGAACGTGTGTGCCAGATGTAAGGAGTACGGAGTCGAGAACATATCCTCTTCATCTCAGCACGGGGTGTCAAGGGTCGTTAAAAAGGAGAGGATTAGCGTACGAGGAGGAAAGCCGATAGTCTTCACGGAGGAGCTTGTAGAGAACTTCAACGAGATAATAAGGAGGGAGAGGCAGAAGAAAGGGTGGAGCCAGGAGGAGCTCGCGAAGAGAATACAGGAGAAGGAATCGCTGATAAGAAAAATCGAGAACGCCGAGATTACTCCAGAGCCAGAGGTTATTGAAAAGCTCGAAAGACTGTTTGACATAAAGCTCAGGGAAAAGGTTCAGGAGGTGAAGGTCGAGTCTCACAAAAAGCTTGTTCCGACCCTCGGAGATGTTGTCGTGATAAAGAAGAAGAAAAGGTGACGCCAAACTCCCAATCGATCATCCGTACTGTTTGAGCACAAACCACCTCGTTCCATTTTTGGTGTCCACCAGGGCTATTCCCCTGTTCCTGAATCCGTCTCTGATGCGGTCTGCCTTCTCAAAGTCCCTGTCCTTCCTCGCCTGCTCCCTCTCCGTTATCCTCTCAACATCCTCTCCGCTCAGAACGGGAGATCTCACGTAGTCCCTCACGAGCCCCATCACGTCCATCATCGAGTGCATCTCCTCGAATGCCCTCTCGAGGCTGTCAAGAGCTGCGGAGAAGAGCAGGCTGTTGATGTTTGAAGCATATCTGTGCATTATCGAGAGTGCCCTGGGCGTGTTGAAGTCGTTTTCGAGGGCATCAACGAACTGATCGATGACCGACGGGATGTCGGAACCATCCCGATCTCCAAGAAAGGTTTTTATGTACGCGATCTCCATGTCAGCGTTCCTCAGAGAGTTGAGGAGGTACTCATACGACCTCTTCGCTTCAACGACCTTCTCATCAGAGTAGTCGAGGGGGTGCCGGTAGTGTGCAGATAGAAGCAGGTACCTCAGCGCCATACCCCCGTACCTCTCAACGACATCCCTTATCCTCACAATGTTGCCGAGGCTCTTGCTCATCTTCTCCCCGTTTACGGTAACAAAGTTGTTGTGAATCCAGTACCTCACCGGCTCAACGCCGTGGAGCGCGTAGCTCTGGGCCCTCTCGTTTTCGTGGTGCGGGAAGACCAGGTCCATCCCACCACCGTGAATGTCGAAAGGAACGCCCAGAATTTCCGATGACATTATGCTGCACTCTATGTGCCACCCCGGTCTGCCGTAACCCCAGGGAGAGTCGAAGTACGACTTGGCCTCGAAGTCCTCTTTTTTAGCGGCTTTCCACAGCGCAAAATCCCTCGGATCTCTCTTTTTCGGGTCTGGCTCTATTCTGTGCCTGTTCAACTCATCCGTCGACAGACCAGAAAGCCTCCCGTAACTTTCAAAGGCGGGCACGTGGAAATAGACGTCGTATCCGTTTTCCTTCTCCACGGTGTAGGCATACTCCTTCTCTATCAGCGTTTTTACCGCCTCGATTATGTGCGGTATGTACTCCGAAACCTTCGGCCTTATGCAATCCTTCACGTTGAGCTCCTCCACATCCCTCATGAACTCCTCGATGAATCTGGACGAAACTTCAAGCGCGGATTTCCCCTCTCTGACAGCTCTGTTTATGATCTTGTCATCGATGTCGGTGAAGTTCTGGACCATTGTAACCCTGTGGCCCCTGAATTCGAGAAACCTCCTGAGAGTGTCGAAGAGCACGGCATTTCTCGCATGCCCTATGTGAGAGTAATCGTAAGCTGTTATTCCGCACACATATATTCTGACCTCCTCGTCAAGGTTCAGCTCAACGAGCCTCTTCTGCATTGTATCGAAAAGTTTCATAAATCCACAGTGGAGATGCTCATTTAAATTACTTGCTGGAGTGGTGAGGGGTGTATCAAAAACTCACGGAAGTTCTCGGCAAAGAAAGACTGCAGAAGTGGAGGATGTACGCCAGAATGACCGATATCTCTTCCATTTCAAGGAGGTATTTCGTCATAGGATTTTTCGATGGAGTTCTGACAATTATGGGAATGGTCCTCGGAGCCCACCTGAGCGGACAGGCAAGCAGGGAAATAATATTCTCGGCAGGTATCGCCACATCTCTCGCCCTCGGAATATCGAGCGGGTGGGGTGCGTTTGAGGCAGAGAGGGTCGAGCAGAAGCTGATAGCCATGGAGAAAAGACGCGCACTGCTCAAGTCCGACGGTGAGCAGTGCCTAATCGACGAGGCTCACGAGTTTGCCATGAAGATCAGTTCCCTCGTCCACGCCGTCGCGCCGATTCCTGCAGGAGTGATACCTCTCATCCCCTACCTCTTCCTTCCAGAAAGCCTGGCGTTCATCCTTGCCCTGATCACGGGTTTTGCACTGCTGTTCGCGGTAGGGGTGTCAATGGGGAGGGTGTCGAAGAGCGGCATCATAAGATCTGGACTGAGAATGGTGCTCGCAGGAATTACAACGCTGATCATAGTAACTCTGCTCAGCCCGTCCCACTTATGAAGTAAAGAAAAAATAGAGTTCATTCGGTTTTCAGGGCACCCAGGACGGCGACACTCCCGGAGTGACACCAAACACGACCTGCACCAGGAAGTAGCTCAGCAGGGACACGAAGACTATACCAATCATGTTCAGCACCAGGCCTGTTCTCGACATCTGAGGCACGGTGACGTATCCCGTTCCGAATACTATCGCGTTGGGCGGTGTTGCGACCGGAAGCATGAAGGCGAAGCTCGCCGCAATTGCAGCTGGAATCATGAAGAACCTTGGATCCTCACCCATCGCCAGCGCAAATCCCGCCATTACGGGCATCATGAGCGTGGCTATTGCCGTGTTCGACGTCATCTCGGTCAGGAAGATCACGAGAGTTACGATGGCGAACATGACCACGAGCGGGTGCACACCCTTGAGGAAGAGGAGCTGTTCTGCAATCCAGTTCGCGAGCCCACTTTTCGTGAACGCTGAACTCAACGCGATGCCTCCGCCGAAGAGCAGCAGGATGCCCCACGGTATGTCCTTGGCATGATCCCAGTCGAGGGCGAACTCACCCTTCCTGAAGTCAACCGGAATCAGAAACAGCAGGATTGCGGCCAGCATTGCGATTACGTAGTCGTTCACGAATGGGAGGTAGCTGCTTATCCCGGGGATTGTCACCCCACCTATGACCTTCGGTTTGCTGTTTATCCATGCGAGGGCGGTCAGGACGAACACTGCAAGCACTATCTTCTCCCCTCTGCTCCAGGGTCCAAGCCTCTCGAGCTCCCTCCTGACGAGCTCCCTACCTCCAGGAATCTCGGATATCTCGGGTGGAACAATCAGGTACACCAGGACAAACCAGGCTATGAACAGAAACGTCCAGGAAATCGGGATTCCAACCGCGAGCCAGTCCGTGAACGTTATGTCAGGAGCGTCAGGGAAAAGCTTGGCAAACGTTCCCACGAACACCGCGTTTGGAGGTGTGCCTATGATCGTCGCGACGCCTCCAATGGACGCGGCATAAGCTATACCGAGCATTAACGCCGTTCCAAACCTGAAGTTACCCGCCCTGAAATCCACATCTTTGAGCTGACCCTTCCTCTTCATTTCCTCTCCGGCCATGGCGACATGCAGGATGATCGAGAGGCCGATCGGCATCATCATCATGGTCGTTGCCGTGTTGGAAATCCACATGCTCAGGAACGCTGTGGAGACCATGAAACCGAGGATCACCTTCCTCGGGCTCGTTCCAATTGCGTTTATGATTATCAGCGCGAGCCTCCTGTGCAGACCCCACTTCATCATCGCAGCAGCTATCAGAAATCCTCCCATGAACAGGAAGATTACCTTGCTGGCGTAGCTCGGTGCCACCTCCTTGAGCTTGCTGACCTCAAGCATCGGCAGAACAACCAGTGGCAGCAAAGCCGTTGCCGGCAGGGGTATTGCCTCGCCGATCCACCAGACAGCCATCAGCACTGTGAGGGCGAGAACGCTCTTCATGTCCTTGGCCTTCTTGATCACTTTCTCGTAAGTCCCGGGATCCTTTTCCCTTACGAGGTCCATGAGTCCCCGGATGTCGCTTATACTGCTGATCCTTCCATCGCTAACAGTTACGAGTCCTTTTGACTCCGCAGCAGCGAGGATGTCCTCGCTGAGCTTTACAGACTTGACACTCGTTTC
The DNA here is from genome assembly GCF_054018175.1 of Geoglobus sp. NCBI lineage: Archaea > Methanobacteriati > Methanobacteriota > Archaeoglobi > Archaeoglobales > Archaeoglobaceae > Geoglobus > Geoglobus sp. Next base: position 4,364 of record NZ_JBPLZQ010000076.1, on the reverse strand, counting down.
CACGAACGTTGCGGGAACCGGCATGAGGAGAATCGCTGCAAACAGTACAATTCCGAGGAAAAGGGAGTACCTCTGCCTCTTGGAGTACTCGTGCCTGTCATCTCCGGCAACAAGGACATCGGCTATGCCTCCCTCCTCGAAGTCCTCCTCGACTCTTTCCTCTATTTTCCTGATGACTTCATCCTCTCTTCCCAACACCACCACCTCAGGACGAGGAAAAAAGACGCTCTAAATTAAATTTTCGGAATAGATAATTACAATTAAATTTTTGGTGATTAATAATTTTAATAATTAATTTTCAGAAATGCCTTACTATCTGACGACTATCCTCAGCTTACCTATGCTCTCCCTGATTTCAACATCGATGTTCTGCGCCCTGAATATGTTCTCGAGGAATACCCTGATGAACCTCATTTCGGAAGGGCATGCAAGTATCAGGGTGTAGCTTCCGTCGCCATCCTCCTTCACCCTGAAAAAGTTTCCGGGCTCCATGTACTGCAGGATGCTCTTCACGTCCCTCAGTCCCTTGTTGGCGTACTGTACTCCGTGCTCTTCCCCGGACTTCGCCACGAGCTCCCAGAACTTCTCGTCAGCCTTTTCGTTCAGCACATCCCACATGGCGCACCAGTGCTCCAGATCCACGATGACGTGCTCACCCTCGGATAGAAAATCGATGTAAACCATGATCTCCCTCTTGGACACATTCTGGGAGAATTCGAACTCGTAGTGGGAGTTCAGAGCATCCCTTACGATTTCGCTCGCGCTCTTTCCGGTCCTTCGAATGAGTTCCTCGAGTATCTGCGATGTCCTGGCATCAAGGCTGATTGAGGTCCTGTAGACCATGCCAGTTCCTTATTTTGTATGTATTAGTAACTTACGGTGGTAAAAGAGAGATAAAGATTCACACCCGCGATTAAAGGAGATTACGGGTGAGATAAACCGCGTTAACTATATTTATAATCATTATTAACACTCAACTGAAGCCCATGACGGAGGACGGGAAGATCTACAGGAGAGCCCTGGATATGCACAGAAGGTACGAGGGAAAGGTAGAGATCATGCCAAAAATACCGTACAGGGGACTTGACGATTTCGCATACCTCTACACCCCGGGGGTTGCAAGGGCCTGTGAGGCCATAGAGGAAAATCCCGACGAGGCTTACGAGCTCACCTGGAAGTCCAACAGCATCGCGATAGTAACCGACGGGTCGAGGACGCTGGGTCTCGGAGACATCGGGAGTCTCGCCTCTCTACCAGTCATGGAAGGGAAGGCGCTCATCTTCAAGCTTTTTGGAGGCGTGGACGCGGTTCCCCTCCCGATCAGCGAACACGACGCGGACAGGTTCATAGAGATCGTCGAGAAAATCTCACCATCGTTCGGAGGGATAAACCTCGAAGACGTGGAAAGTCCCAAGTGTTTCTACATTCTCGAAAAGCTGAAGAAAAGGCTCGAGATACCGGTCTGGCACGATGACCAGCAGGGTACCGCGACCGCTACGCTCGCCGCCCTTTTCGGTGCTCTCGATGTCGTCGGAAAGAGGCTCGACGAGGTGATCATCGCGGTCATAGGAGTTGGGGCTGCAAACACAGCTGCAATAAGGATGATGATGGAAGCAGGTGTTCCCGGGGAGAACATCATAGCCGTGGATTCCAGGGGCATACTCTACAGGGGGAGAGAAGGTCTTGAGAGCAGCGACCACAAAAGGTGGATTGCCGAGCGAACGAACCACGGGATGAGAAGGGGAGGGATAAAGGAGGCAATGAAAGGGGCAGATGTCGTGATTGCAGCGAGCAGGCCGGGGCCAGGAGTGATAAAGAAGGAGTGGATTCTCGAAATGAGCGACGACCCGATTGTCTTCGCAGAGGCGAACCCCGTTCCGGAGATACTGCCAGAGGAAGCGAGGGAGGCCGGAGCGAGGGTTGTTGGCACGGGAAGGAGCGACTACCCGAACCAGATAAACAACAGCCTCGTGTTTCCTGGCATATTCAGGGGGGTCCTGACGGTGAGGGCGAGGGAGATCACAGATGCCATGGCCATTGAAGCGGCAAAGGCCCTGTACGAGTTTGCAAAGCCAAAACTGAGCGAGGACTACATAATACCAAGGATGGACGAGCTTGAGGTGCACGAGAGGGTGGCCATCAGGGTGGCGGAGAAGGCGATTGAACTCGGTATAGCGAGAAAGGAAATGGGCAGGGGTGAGCTCGCGAAGGAGATAAGGAGGGTGCTCGACGCCACCCACGAGAAGGTGAGGGCGATATCAGAGGTCCTCAGCACTTTATCTCCCTGACCGTTTCCACGAATTCAACATCTCCATCGAATTTTTCGAGCTTCACAACCTGAAACGGACTTGTAACGACCTGCGTGACGAAGCACGTGTCCGAAGGTACGTAGAGATCCACGTAGACCACAAGCTTTCCACCTTCAATGACCATTTTGTCTATGTTTATCTCATACCCTCCAGTCTTCTGCTCGCCCATAAAGACTGCTATCACCATGGACGTGTTGAAGTCGGGGGGCTGGAAGATCACTCCCGTCTCGTTTATGAACTTCCTGAAGTCATCAGGGCTTTTAATAACTGCATACGTCTTGTTCTCCACGTTGGAGAAGTACCCCTTCCCTATGACCTCGAACCGGACCTTTTCTTCCTTCTCCTGAGTTCCCGTACATCCCACAGTGAGAATGGCAAGAAGTGCCACGAGCGCAACCAATCTATTCATGTCCGGAGTGAAATTTTCGGAAATATAACACTTCCCAAAAACAACATTTTTAACAGACATCTCCACCGCTAATTGTGCTCGAACTGCTGATTGCCGTGGCACTCGAGGTGATCAGAGCAGAGCCACCCGAGAGGGTTCACCCCACGGTCTGGTTCGGAAGGCTCATCGACATCCTCGATGGAATTCTTCCCGGTTCCATTTACGCCGGACTGCTGCCACCTGTTTTTGCGTCTTCCCTGGCACTCCTGCTATCGCTCGCGGCCATGAACCTGCCCCACCCCTTCAACATTCTCGTTTCAGGTTACCTGCTGTACAGCACGATATCGATCAGGAGCATGGTCAAGCATGCGAAAGCGTGCATATCCGGCGGTGGAGTCGATCCTGAAAAGCTCAGGATGATAGTCAGCAGGGACGTGGAAAGCCTCGAAGAGTGGCAGATGTGTTCCGCAATCATAGAGAGCGTCTCTGAGAACTTCGTAGACGGAGTTCTCGCTCCTTTATTCTATTACGCGATATTCGGCCTGCCTGGTGCGATGGTTTACAGGGCCGTGAACACGTGCGACGCAATGCTCGGCTACAGAACGGGTAGGTACGAGAAGTTCGGGAAGGTTTCAGCACGGCTCGACGATGTGCTTAACTTCATACCGTCCCGGATTTCCCTGCTCCTGTACGCAGTGCTCAGCCGTCGCGCGCTTGCGTGCGGGATCAGGCACAGTCCCAAGCTCAACGGCCATTCCATATCTGCAATGGCAGGATTGCTCGGAGTGACACTGCAGAAACCGGGGAGCTACACAATAGACTGCGGGAGGTATCCGGACATAGGGGATGTTGAAGCAAGCCTGAGGTACTTCAAAGCACTTTCAGGAATGGCAGTGATATTAGCACTGTTAGCAGGACTGCAGGTATGAGGTACCTGTAAACGTCCTGAAGTCTCGCCCTGAAGTACTGGGCGGTGAAGACCAGGCAGAGGTGCATCGGTGAAAGCATGACTCCCGTTAATCCGCCGAGAAATATGATGAACAGGTGGCTGTTCACGATGTCACCCGTGCCCGTGAATGAGGTGAGAAGTGGGAGAGCCACAGACGTGTAGCTGAGCTCGATACCTGTTGCAAACGCAATGAGAAATGACAGTGAGAACGCTGCCACGTACGGATTTGAAAACGAGAGAACCTCCGAGTAGAAGGCAGATGACGCGTTGCTCATCTCGATGGCGTTTTTGTACAGCATCACCCCGATAACCAGAACAATAATCTTGAAGTCGAGAGTCTTTCTTAAGATGTCCGGGATCTTCGAAATCGCCCTGTTGAACAGGATGATGCTGAGAAACGCCGCGATGAGAGCGACGAGCAGGTCACCGGTGATGGCTGCGAACACAACTATCACCAGAACAGGGTACATGTAGGCAAGCCCACTCAGATCTCTCTTTCCATCGTTCTTTCCCCGTACAGTTCCAAACAGCAGCATTCCCGAAACAACAGAGGAGATCAGGATCGGGTACGTCGAGAGAGCTATTTCCGAGTAGCTCGTTGAGAGGATTCCAATCGCAATAACTATGTTCGGGTACAGTGGCCAGAACGTCACCCACACATGTCTGAACCAGTAGTTGATGAAAACGGCTTTCTCTGGGGAGATCCCAAGCCTATCTA
>NZ_JBPLZQ010000075.1:0-15036 GCF_054018175.1 Geoglobus sp. | reverse complement strand
CCGCACTGTCTGTAGCAAGAGCCGGATGCACTCCCTTGAAGTGCATCTCGTAAACTCCCACTCTCAGCAGGTTCCGAACAAACGGGTTTATGGAAGAGAGGTCCCTGAAACCGAGCGCCTTTTGAAGGATGAAATCGATTGCGTTCCTTCTCTTCAGAACCTCAAAAACGTAGGCATGAACGCTCCCCCTGATCCTGTAATCCACTTTCTTCCCGAGAAAGTACCTCCTGAGCGCCTCCTTTGCAGAGATCGTGGTTTCCTCAACGATCTGCAAAACCTCGGCTGCAAGCTTCTGGGTGGGTACTACATCACCACCATCTGCGCGTGCCAGCATTCTCCTATCTTCAGAACCCTCTTCTCATCAACAATTCCCATGCTGATTGCAAGCTTCACGGCCTTCTCGCCCGAAATGTTGGCTATCGTCGCCTGCCTCAAGGCCCTCTTGACCTCCTCCTCGCCCACGCTTTCAGTTCCGTAGAACTCCTCCCTGATCTCTATTTTGAGCTCGCCCTCTCTGAAGTTCCTGCCTATCAGCTCCTCATCGCAAACGGCAACCATTACCTCTCCCTTCACCCGGTACACTCTCATCCGGAAGCTCATAGTCCCTTTACAGAGTGCTTGGCACCGCACGCAAGGCACTTTACGAACAGCACCCTCTCCTCCCTCACGAACTCAGTATCGGGGGCACCACACTCCTTGCAGAGGACGTATGTTCTGACATAGTCGTCTATCTCCTTCTGAATTTCCCTGTCGGTGAACTTTCCCTGAAGTATGAGCCTTCCAGACTCGACCACGCCTGCGGTACCGAGCGACCTGACGAGGTACTTGTAGAGGTGCTCCTCACTCCTGTTTATCGTCTTGGCAATGACACCGAAGTTCTTCACAATAGTCCTGCTTCCTTCTTTCTGAACGCTAACACGCGGAATTTCGAACCTCTCCCTGCTTATGACCTTTTCAGGGAGCATGCTGTAAGCCCTTTCAAGGAGTTCATCATAACTCTTCATAGTTCAGCCTCTCTGCCAGCACATAATTAAGCTTTTTCGCCTGCTCGATGAACTCGATCGGGTAATTTTCAGAGTAGTAGAGGTGGGAGTAGCACCTGCAGTCGGAACAGCCGAAGCCCTTTATGCCCTCCATGAACCGGCTCGCGAGCTCGGCAATCTGGTGCTCGTCCGCCCTGCACCTGTACGCCTCCACCGCCCTCGCCTTAACGCTCAGGTAATCCACGTGCCAGTGAAGCTTCTTGTTCCTGCTGAAGTGTCTTCTGACTCTCTTGGAGAAGCCCCGCTTTGCAGAACCGGAGTAAACGTAGTAGCCCTTCCTGAACACAATCCTGCCAAGCTTTCCGACCTCAATTTCCTCGTCCCTGTCGAGCCTGAAAATGACGAAATACATGTGTAGTAGAGTGTGCAGGTGGTATTAAACGTTGTAGTTTTCCGGGACGATTTCGCTGAGCCTTCCAGAACACACCGGACAGTCTTCCCTCCTCCTCACCGAAATCTCGAACCACTCCATGGTCTGAAGGTCTGCCCTGACCAGCTTTCCCTCCAGAATCTCTCCGAAACCTGTCAGAAGCTTCACGGTTTCTGCGGCCTGTATTGTACCGAAGAAGCCCGCCGTGAAGCCGAATATCCCGGGGGTGTGCTGATCCACTTCCCTCGGGTAGAGACACCTGTAACAGGGTGTCCCATCCCTGTAAGTGAACGTGGAAGCCTCACCCTCGGCCTCAAACACTGCGGCGTGGACCATCGGCTTTCCGAGCAGGAAACAGGCGTCGTTTATCAGAAACCTGAGCGCCATGGAATCAACGCACGATACGACCACGTCCCAGGGCTTGAAAACCTCCACCACGTTCTCCGGATCCAGCCTGAAAGGATAGGCAACAGCCTCAATCTCAGGATTCAGCCTGTTTACGTACCTCACCGCCGAGATTGCCTTGTTCTCTCCGACGTTCCCGGCGTGTATTACCTGACGGTTCAGGTTGGAGATTTCAACGCGGTCGTGATCTACCACTCCAATCCTGCCAACCCCGGCAGCTGCAAGGTAGCTTATCACCGGGCTTCCGAGGCCCCCGGCACCGACAACCAGTACCTTGGCTTTTTCGAGCTTCTTCTGCCCCTCCTCTCCAAAATATGGAATGATGACCTGCCTATGATATCTGCTCGATGTCATAGTCCCTCTCCCCGAGACCGAGTTCCTCCGCGTAGCTGATCTGCCTTTCCGGACTCGTCCACTCCCAGAACCTGTTCCTGAGCAGGGCCCTTGATGTGAGCTCCTCGTTCCTGTATGCATCGAGGCTGGCTGAATCCACGGAGACTATGTCCCGCGACGCAAATATGCCTATGTCGGGAACCTGGGGGACTCCGCTGTAGGGGTGGCAGTCACAGTGGGGAGTGACGTCTATGGCGAAGTTGAGGTAGGCGAAGCTGTCCTTTCCAACCAGATCCAGCACGGCCTTGGCCGACTCGACGATCCTCTCGGCTATGTCATCACCGTCGAGCCAGGGCCCGATCCTGATCGCGTGATCTTCACAGACCTCGTAGCACCCGAGGCACTTCATGCACCTCGACGTGTCAATCACGAAATCGCGTATCGCTCCAAACGGGCACACCTCAACACACCTCATGCACTTAGTGCACCTCTCCAGATCTATCTCGGGTGGAGACGGGAGGTGGATGTCGTATTTCGTAGTCTTTGTCACGCACCCAACTCCAATGTTCTTCATGCTCCCGCCAATGCCTCCTCTCATGTGAAGCTTGAAGTGCGTTGCAACGAGCACGAAGTCCGATTCGGCTATCGCCTTTGCGACGTAAACTTCCCTCAGATGTTTGACGTCCTGATGCACTCTCACTCCGTCAAATCCCCTCAGACCGTCCGCGATTATTATCGGTGCTCCAACCGTCTGAGAGGTGTATCCGTTCTCCTCAGCTATCTCAATCCTCCCAACGGCTGTGTTTCTGTCTCTGAACATTCCGAGCCCTGTGGTTTCGGTCACGAAAACTCTCGCTCCCCTTTCCTTTAGCATCTGCACGATCTTCCTCAGGAAGAGGGAGCGAACCGTCTTTGTCGTGCCCCTATCCCCAAAGTGAGTCTTAACGGCGACCACATCGCCTGAGGATACGCTGTCCAGAATCCCGCTTTCCTCCACGAGCCTCTCGAGCCTGAACACCAGGCTTTTGTCCGGCTGGTACCATCTCGCCGGCTCTGTCACGTCGACATCAGCGGGAGTGAAAAACACCCTTGCCATGATGTTACCACGCCAGCAAATGTTAAATATCTTTCGTAAAATTCTGTTTTATGAGGAAATTTGCCCTGATACTTGGACTCATGCTCGTGATATCTGGAGCGAACGCTTTTGAGATCATCATTGAAGGTTATGACGGCGGAAACGTCACCGTAAGACTGATACCGATGGGAAACGGGAGCATGGAGAACGTAACCGTCCAGGATAACGTCGTAACGCTCCAGAACCTCACAAACGGCAGCTATCACGTGGTGGTCGCATACAAGGACATGCAGTACTTGGGGAGCGTAGTGATCCCCGACAACGAAAGCCTGGTGGTCAACTTCACCACTGTTAGCGACCCGTCAGTGCTGAAAATTGACAACATACACTACATCGTGAACTACCAGAACGACGGACTTGTGATTCTCGAGGTCATAAACTTCGAAAACACGGCCGACTCGTACTACAGGGGTGACATAATAAAGAGAATCCCCAAAAACGCCACGCATGTTGTTATAGATGATGCGGGGCTCATTCAGGCAGGAGTCGCTTATGAAAATCTAACCCAGGAGGGAGACCGAATCGTGATCAAGAACGCGACAGTCCAGCCTCACGGCGTTTTCTCGCTGGCATACATCTACTTCCCGTCAGGTGAGCTGGAGATAATTGCCGACTACCCGACAGACATAATCCGAGTCATACATCCGACATTCATCAAAGTGAGTGCTCCTGAGGTGTTCTCAGAAGAGACGCAGTTCGCAGACGCAAACGGACAGGTGTTTGCAGTTCTGAAGGCAACAAACATCACGAAGGGAGAGACATTCAGAATTGCTGCCGAGGTCACCCAGCAGGGCAGCACTGCGGGCACCGCAGAGCAGAGAGGGGGCAGCCCCTTCCAGAATCCCGCCGTTATCGCGGGAGTCCTTCTGGTGGCCGCAGGAGTTGCGCTGTTCATATACTCCGGACGCAGGGGCAGGGGCGGTGAAGGAAAAAGCGGTGGAGAGTGGGAAATCACGGAAGAATAACCGTCCCTATTTTTTCTCCACTCAGAGCTTTTTTCACGTTTTCAGGAGTGCCCTCGAAGATTACCGTTGGGATTCTGCTTCTCTGAATGATCTTGCTCGCGAGCAAGTCCACAACGCTGCTGCTTCCAGCCCTCACGTCGTTCCTCGCCACGATCTCCACGAGCTGCTCGGGTGACAGCTCATAGTACCTCACAGCACTATCATCCTTTCTCGGATCGGCCGAGTACACGCCATCAACGGATGTCGCTATCAGGAGCTGCTCAACACCGAGAGACTCTGCGAGAAGTGCCGCGGTTGCGTCCGTTGTGTGTCCCGGGAACGTGCCACCCATCACGACCTTCGAATAGCTGCCGAGCAACACCTTGGCAGTCGTGAGGTCGTGAGGCACCACAGGTGAGCAGTCGTCAATTGCAGATGAGAGTATTGTCGCGTTTATCCTCGTCACTGCAATTCCTATCTCATCACACCTGACCTCATCCGCCCCAAGCTTCCTGGCCACATCTATGAAGTCCCTGGCGATTCTGCCACCTCCGATCACTACCGCGAGCTTGCCCGGATACTCGTTTATTGCCCTCGCGTATCTCATGACCCTCTCGTGGTCGAAGTCCCCGAAAACCATTGAGCCGCCAAGCGCGAGAACCTTCATCCCTCCACCGTATGCAGGAGATATAAAAAGGGTTTCGCCGGGTATATACTTCAGTATTTTTGAATAATTCAATAAATAGTAAAATATTTATATCATCGAGCTAAATAATAATGTGGTGATATTATGGAACTCGACTCCAAAGACGAAAGGCTTGTGGACCTGCTTGCGGAGGCGGGACTCAACAGAAACATAGCCAGAGTCATCGTTTACCTGTCAAAGGCCGGAGAGGCCATTTCAAGAGATATAGAGAGAGAGGCCAACCTCAGACAGCCGGAGGTCAGTCTCGCAATGAAGGATCTGAAAAACCTCGGCTGGATAAAGGAGAAGGAGATCAAAAAGAAGGGAAAGGGCAGGCCGCTGAAGAGCTATAAACTGAGCCTCGACATCAAGGAGATAGTCAGAGAACTCGTAGAGAGAAAGAGAGAGGAGCTGAAGAGGCTCGAGAGAGATCTGGAAGAGCTTGAGGAACTCGTAGGTCTGAAATGAAGATCGATATAAACATCGGCAGAAACTACGCCAGAATAAACGTTGACAGGGTCGTCGTTGTGTGCCACGGACTGCCATACGAACCCGGTTCGGCAATAGACAAGAGCTACGACAGTCTGGCCGAGTTTTTTTCCAGACGGGGAATTCCGGCAGTTGTGTTCGACTTTTCTGGAACGGGTAAGAGTCAGGGGAGTTTCAGCCTCATTGCATGGCTCGAAGATCTCGAGAGCATCGCAGAGAACTTCGAGGAGGTACACGTGGTTGGCTTCAGCATGGGAGGTGCTGTTGCTTATGCCCTCGAGGGGGCAGAGAGCTACAGCATAATTTCCTCCCCGTTCAGTCCGGAAATGTTCGGAGAGGGTATGCTCAGGGACATCTACTCGAACGCCCTGCTCAAGGGGACACTGAGGGGTATAAGGGACTACGAAACGTTCAGCAGGAGGTTCGCTGAAGAGTTTCAGAGCATAGCTCCGTCGAACGTTAAGCCGAAAAAAGATGTGCTCGTCGTCCACGCGATTGATGACGAAGTTGTGCCGATCGATCAGGGAGAGAGGATATTCAGGCATTCAAAGAAGCCAAAGAAGTTCGTTCGGGTGGAGAACGGAGGTCACTTCCTGAGAAGGTCGGAGAAGGTTATAGAACTTGCTTACAGGTGGGTTTCGGAAAAAAGGGATGGTGAGGAGGTGGAGACGATCAGGATCTGACCTTTTCGAGCACACCCTCTATCTGCTTCCAGACGTCATCTATGTCCTTCGTGCCGTCAATATCGTGGATCAAATTCTTCCTGCCGTAGTACTCGATGAGCGGCTCGGTCTGTTCCCTGTAAACCCTCAACCTCTCCCTCACGGTCTCCTCCTTATCGTCGTCCCTCTGGTACAGCTCCCCACCGCACTTGTCACAGATTCCGTCCCGCTCTGGCGGATTGTATATGAGGTTGTACACCGCCCCGCACTCCTTGCAGATCCTCCTGTAGACAATTCTCTTCAGAATTTCCTCGTCCGGAACGACTATGTTTATCACCGCGTCAATCCTCCTGCCCATGTCGTCAAGCATTTCGTCGAGGGCTTCTGCCTGGTTGAGAGTCCTCGGAAAACCGTCCAGTATGAACCCATTCTCACAGTCGGGCTGGGAAATCCTATCCCTCACGATCCCGATTACGATCTCGTCAGGTACAAGCTCCCCCCTGTCCATGTACTCCTTTGCCTTCTTACCGAGCTCGGTTCCCTTAGCGACAGCCTCTCTGAACATGTCGCCTGTGGATATCTGAGGAATTCCGTACTTTTCCACAATTCTCTTGGCCTGCGTGCCCTTTCCGGCACCCGGAGGACCGAGAAGAATCAGGTTCATGGTGCTCAGTCTCAGGAGAGAATTATTAAAGTTTTTTCATTTTTGTTCGTTAACTATCGCTCTGGCCTTCCTCAGCGCCTCTCTGACCACACCCCTCCTGCTGAGCCCGCCGAGTCTGAAGGCGGTCTTCCTTATGCTTCCGGTCTTCAGGAACAGTCTGAGCACCTCCTTCTCATCCTCGCTGAGAGCGTCGCTTTCCACCGCTCTCCTCGCTATCTCGATCAGGTCGTCGTTCTCGTAGTACATCTCCGCGGGATCGAGTGGCCTTTCGAAAGGCTCGAGATCGAACTCGATGAGGTAGAGTCTGTCTCTGTCAGAGTAGTAGTCCCTTATCTCAGACACGAGCTCTTCGGCCGACTTAAACCCCTCCATTCCTGCGATTTCGTCGTCAATCTCGTCCAGCCTGATCTCCCTAACGCTCCTTATCCTCGCCTTACCGATTATTTTTCCACCGCAGTGAACGTAAACCAATTCTCCGGGCTTAACGTAAACCCTCTTCCTTATGGTCGCCCTCTTCTCCCCGCTCAGGAGCTTCTGGAGGTACTTGCCCTTGAACTCGAGGTGCCTCATACCTCCTCCCCCAGATATATCCCGTCCTTCGCCCTGACTATCCTGAACCTCACGTGCTCCCCGACATCCCGGTCTGTCAGGACCGTCACGACCCTGTCTCCAACAACGGCAATTCTCTCCCCAAAGCCCCTTCCGTCCGCAACTATTCTTGCGGAGTAAACGTCCCCCTTCCTGATCCTCGATGGATACCTCCTTCTTCTCTCAATTCCGAAGTCCCTCGGACTCAAAACCAGCTTTACCCCGTACTCGCCCTCAAGCTCCCTCAGCTTTTCGTAGAAGAGTTTGAAGCTCACGACCCTCTTCACCTTCCTGCCGCCCTTGTAAGGTATGTACTTCTGAATTCCGAGGGGCGGCCACCTCTTCCCCGCTCCAATCTCGAGGGCAAACTCGATTATCTCCCGAATGTCCCCGTCGTTAATTCCCGGAAGCCAGACAGGAGCGATCAGGAGGTCAATTCTGCTGTCCGCTATGTATTCCGCGATCCTCCTGACCTTTTCCACCGGATACCTCACACCGTAGATTTTCTCTGCCCTCTCCGGATTGAGGCTGCTCACGCTCAGGTTGATCCTGTCAATGATACCCTCAAGCCGGTCAATCAGGCGCTCGTTCAGCAGGGTTCCGTTGGTCTGAATCGACACCACTGCCGTCTCACGCACCTCCTTAAGCCCCCTCGCGAGCTCCGGCAGGTACGGGTAGAGGAACGGTTCCGCCTGCCCGTCTATGTGGGCCTCAACCCCATCCCCCTTGAACTCCGCCAGCCTTCTGTACTCTTCGACGAGGTAGTCAGGATCGACTATGAAGTCGTTTGCCTTCGTCCTGCTTCTTCTGCCCTCGTCAACGCTGCAGAATATGCAGTTAAGATTGCAGCCCGTTATGGGCCTGACCTGAATCAGGTTGGTGCCCCTGTCTATGAGGCCGAAGGCAGCGTGCCCCAAAAGCGGGATGCCCAACTCCCTCGTTATGTAGAGCAGGTTCCTCTTGGTGGTGTGATGTAGGACGCGTTTCTCCTCGGAAAACTGGATTATCTCCTCCCTGCTCAGCCTCCTCCTGAGCTTCTCGTAAACGCTCTTTTTTATCCTTACCTCGACTATCCTCCTGAGGAGGAAGACCTTCTCGTCGCCAACCTCGTACTCGGTTATCATAGCTGGGTCTTCTTAAGCGCCTCCCTGCCCTTCTCGGTTATGGTTATTCCCTCCTCACCGCTCTCGACATAACCCCTCTCCACGAGAGACTCAACCAAACTCTTCAGCATTTTCTCGGGAAGCCTCGTGGACTTTCTCAGGGATTCAATATCCAGCGTCTTATCAGCGAGGAGCTGGAGCACCTTGAGCATGTTGCCCGAAAGCATACTTTCTATATCTCCACTGAACTTATTAAACAATTGCGTAAGGGTTTAATATTTCCCGCACACCCCTCACTGTGAATTCGATCAGAGCCGGCATGAGCTTCTTCTCAACGATAAAAGCTGGAGGTGATTTTGAGGACCTGACGAGGAACCTGTACGTCATGCCCGCTATTGGTGCCATCCTCGGCGCAATTATGGGGCTTGCAAGCTACCCCATCTCGCTCTACGGCCTCAGTTTTCTCGCGGTTGTGATCTACCTCGCCGTAGAGGGGATAAACCACATAGACGGTCTATCGGACTTCTTCGACGCGTATTACGCGCCGGAAGGCAATAAGCTGACTGCACTGAAAGACCTGAACACCGGCACGGGAGGGACGGTGGCTGTGGCACTTTACGTGACAATGCTCGCACTGCTTTTCAGCAGGATTGATCCGGCAAGGATCATTCCCGCGATGGTGCTCGCCCAGACGCTCGCGAAGCAGGGCATGCTCCACCTCATGCTCACTTCAAAGCCCCTGTGGCCGGGAATCGTTTCGGAGTTCATGAAGCACGCAAAAAGGAGAGACCATTCATCGTATTTCTTTACGATCTCGGTCGCCCTGCTCACCAGCACGGTATTCCTCCAGCAGACCGTGCTCTCACTCGTCACATACATTCTCGTCTTGCTGGTAATGAAGAGTTACGCGGACAGAAAGTTCGGGGGAATTAACGGGGACGTGGTTGGTGCGACGAACTGCGTTATATTTCTGGCAGTCACAGGTGTGTGGGCATGCTTGCCATCGTGATGTGCGGCGGGAGAGGGAGCAGGATTGGTTTCGTGGAGAAGCCCCTGATTGCTGCGGGTGGAAAGAGGCTTATTGAGGGTGTTATCGAGGAGCTCGAGCTGGCCGGGCTTGAGATGATCTTCGTCACCTCTCCCTTCACCCCAGAGACGGAGGAGTTTCTCAGAAGAGAGGGGCGGGAGGTCTTCAGGGCTGAGGGGAGGGGGTACATGCAGGACCTGTACGAGACCATGCATCAGTACCGGATTGTCGAGCCCGTTCTGAATGTGAACTCCGACCTGTACTTCAGGGAAAGAGGTGTTCTGCTGGAGTTCCTGAGAGCCTACCTTTCCTCGTCATCTCCAGCCATGTCGGCCGTGTTTCCGGACGGCAGGAGGGTCGGCATAAACGCCTTCGATCCCGTGCTGGGGGAGCAGAGGGAGGAAAAGTTCATTATCGAGGAGGACAGAGTTGTGAATGTAGACACTCCTGAAGACCTGGAGAGGCTGGGCTATGGACGAGTACTTGGAGAGAAGAAAGAAGATGGTTGAAAGGCTCAGAGACGAGCTGAGAATTTCGGACAAAGTAGCCAAAGCCATGCTCGAGGTTCCGAGGCATCTCTTCGTTCCTCCGCACTTGAGGAAGGAGGCCTACAACGACTACCCGCTGCCCATAGGCCACGGACAGACCATAAGCGCCCCTCACATGGTCGCGATCATGTGCGACCTGCTCGACCTGAGGGAGGGCGAGAAGGTTCTCGAAGTGGGGACCGGCAGCGGATACCATGCAGCCGTCGTCTCGAAGATTGTCGGGGAGAAGGGACTGGTCGTGACGGTCGAGAGGATTCCGGAGCTTGCAGAGACCGCGAGAAAAATCTACGAGTCCCTCGGCTACGACAACATAGAGGTGGTGGTCGCGGACGGAAGCTTGGGATACGAGGAGCTCGCCCCTTACGATAAAATTTACGTAACCGCGAGCGCCCCTAAGATTCCGGTAAAGCTGCTCGCCCAGCTCAAAAACGGTGGAAGGATGGTGATTCCCGTCGGAGACTTCGTCCAGTACCTGTACGTGGTTGACAAGGACGAGTACGGCAGGGTTACGAAGAGGAGCTGGGGGGCTGTCAGGTTCGTCCCGCTGATTGGTGAGGAGGGTTTCGAGGACTGACCTACCTCACCCCGCTCCTCAGGGGCCTGACGGGAAGGACATGTATGTGCTCACCAACCTCAACCCTGCCCTCGACACCGTAGACCTCGGGCAGCAGGTCTGCAGTCAGCACCTCCCTTGGAGTTCCGCAGGCGTAGACCTTCCCGCGACTGAGCACCACGAGTCTGTCCGCATACCTCGCTGCCAGGTTGAGGTCGTGGAGTACCACTATTGTCGTAACCCCGCGTTCCTCTGTCACCCTCCTCACGAGCTCGAGTATCTCGAGCTGGTTCCTTATGTCGAGGTTCGAGACTGGTTCGTCCAGCAGCAGAACCTCTGGCTCCCTGACGAGGGCCTGAGCTATCAACACCATCTGCCTCTCTCCCCCGCTCAGCTGGTTCGCGATCCTTCCTGCATAGCCCTCCATTCCGAGATCCTCAAGAACTCTGCCCACCACCTGCAAGTCGCGATCCCTTACCCTCCACGTGAGATGCGGTATTCTCCCGAGCAGCACGACCTCATAAACGGTCATTATCCCGGGTATGACGTTTTCCTGTGGAAGGTAGCTGACAATTCTCGTAACCTCGTCCCTGCTCATCTCTCCAATGTCGGTGCCGTCCAGGAGCACGTTGCCCGAGGATGGCCTCTCCAGCCCGGCGACCATCTTGAGGAGGGTCGTCTTACCTGCACCGTTTGGACCTATAATCGCTGTGACCTCCCCCTCTCCTGCAGAAAAGCTCACTCCATCGAGAACTTTCCTCGAGCCGTACCCGAAGGAAATCCCCCTGACGTCGACGGCTACCATATCTGCCGCCTCCCCCTCATCACAAGGAACATGAAAAACGGGACCCCGAGCAGAGAGGTGATTATCCCCACGGGAAATATCGCACCGGGAACCGCGGTCTTGCTGACAAGAGCTCCGGCGAGGAGCACAGCTCCCCCGCACAGAATCGAACCGACTATCAGGAACCTCTGATCCTCCCCGATAAGCATTCTCGCCATGTGAGGTGCCACGAGGCCTACGAATCCTATGATTCCCACGAAGCATATTGCTATGGACGTCAGGAGGGAAACGTACACCAGAACCTCCACCCTGACGGCCTCAGTGTTCACACCGAGGGCTCTCGCCTTCTCTTCCCCAAGCCTGAGCGCCGTGATCCTCCAGGACCTGAACAAGAGGACCAGAGTGACGGGAATGAGAACCGCAAGGATTGCCTGAGCCTTCAGCAGGCTCGCCTTGGTCAGACTTCCGAAGAGCCAGAAGACTATGGCCTGGAGAGTCTCCTCGCTCGCGTAGAACTGCAGGAGGGCAAGCAGAGACTGAAACATGAAGGAGATCGCTATCCCTCCGAGAACGAGGGTCTCGCTCGTAAATCCCCTGAGCTTTCCGATGAACGTTATCAGCATGCACGTGAGGAATGAGAAGAAGAAAGCGTTCACCGGTACGACAAACTCGGAGGGGATTGCGGGAACGACCTTTACACCGAGGACGTAGGCGAGGGCAGCGCCAAAGCCTGCACCTGCAGAAACTCCGAGCGTGTAAGGGCTGGCGAGCGGATTGTTAAGTATCGTCTGCATCTGCAGGCCGGCAAGTCCGAGAGCTCCACCGACGAGCATTGCTGTAAGGGTCCAGGGCAGCCTGTACTCCCATATCACCACGTCCTTCGGCTCGTTGCCCGGGCTAAGAAGGCTTCCAACAACATCACCAATTCCCAGCTTCATTGGTCCGGTGGTCAGGTTAAGCACCGAGAGTATCACGCTCAGAACAAAAAAAATGATGAGGAACTGCACTCTCTTGCGAATCAGAGACTTGTACATTCCCTCCATGCTCATCCACCAATGCCAGCGGCCCACACACCCCTGTAGGGCAGTGGCATGAACCTCTCGTAAAACTCCTTCATGCTCTCCTCCGGGTTGAGGTCGCTGAACAGCTCCGGGTGCAGCCACTTGGCGATGTACTGCAGGCAGACGAACTCGAATATGTGTCCGTGTGAGAGTCCGTGGTGGACCAAGTACACCCTGCCACTCTTCACCGCGTTCAGGTTCTCCCATCCAGGTCGGCTCACGAGCTCCATGAGTGCAGCTTTTGCCTCGGCATCGCTGTCAACCGTGTAGCCTATCGCAACCCTCTGCCCGCTGGGGAAGTTGTTGTTGCACGTGAACACTATAACATCGGGATTCTGCTCGATCACGAACTCCGGGTTCACGTCTCCGCTGGCCCCGCTTACAGCTTCAGCAGCTATGTTCCTTCCACCAGCCATCTCTATCCAGTGGTTGTACATCCCCTCCTCTCCGTAGGCCCTCCACTCTGACCACGTCGCAAACACTATGGCCTTGGGCCTGTTATCCACATTCTCGGCCCTCTCAACCACGGAGCTGACCTCCTCTCTGAAGAACTGCACGAGCTCTTTCGCCCTCTCCTCCTTACCAAGCAGCGTACCGAGAAGCATCGTGCTCCTGTTGACCTCCTCAAACAGCTCTGTGACGTTGCTGCTGTGTGGGAAGTAGTCCGTGAAGACAACAGGGATACCGGCCTTTTCGATCCTCTTCAGATCCTCGTCCATGTACTTGAGCATTGACCTGTCAGCTATGACGACGTCGGGCCTGAGCTTCAGTACCTGCTCCACCTCGAACGTCTTGCCAGGCTGCCCCACATCCGGGAGTTCCGCGAGCCTCGGGTAGTTCTCCACCCACCCCTGCCACCAGTCCGGCCTGTACTTCTTGTACCTCCATGAGTTAAGCCCAACGATCTTGCTGAGGGCCTCCTCACCTCCAACTGCGGCGTAGTCCTCGAGACCGTAGAGAAGGACGACTCTGTTAACCGGAACCTTCACTTCAACCGTCCTTCCCGCCAGGTCCGTGACTCTGACTACCCTCTCAGCCTTTGGGCTTTCGAGGCTTATCGCCCACGTTCCGCTGTACTCTACCGTCAGGAACCTCTCGTGGAACTCCTTCCACGATTTCTCTGGGTCGAGGTTGCTGAAAAGTTCAGGATGTAGCCATTTTGCGAAGTATTGCAGCGCCACAAAGTCGTATATGTGGCCGTGGACGAAGTAAATGTGAACCGCATACACTCTACCGTTTTTCACAGCATTCAGGTTATCCCAGCCAGGTCTGTTTATCAGCTCCCCGAGCATCTCCTCAGCCTTTTCTCTATCAATCCCGTACCCGAGGTCAACATTCCAACCTTTCTTTCCAATGAATATCACGACGTCTGGATTTTCCTCAAGCACAAATTCAGGACTGATTTCCCCTGACATCTCCAGAACCTTCGCCGCTATGTTCTCTCCCCCTGCGAACTCAATCATCTTGCCCCTGTAGTGCTCCTTTCCATACGTTGTCCATCCCTTTCCCAGGAGAAGGACCTTTGGTCTGCTCTCAACATCTTCGAGTGTTTTCAGAACCTCTTCAACCTGAGACCTGTAGTACTCCACAAGTTCTTCTGCTCTTTCCTCCTCGCCCAGAAGAGTGCCGAGAATGATTGTGCTCTTGGAGTGAGTGGTTATGTTAAAAGGCTCATAGTAATCTATGAAAACCACCGGAATTCCTGCCTTCTCAAGCTTTTCCAGATCCTCCTTCACGTACTTGTACTGATCCTTCGACATTATCACGACGTCTGGCTTCAGCTCTATTACTTTCTCAGCGCTGAATGTCCCCTTCCACGGATATCCCACATCCTGGATCTCGTCTATCCACGGGTATTTCTGAAGATACACGTTCCAAACAGTCGGCCTTCTGCCCTCCCAATAGTACTTGCTCCATCCAACGATCTTCTTCAGTGCATCCTCTCCGCCAACAGCAACATATTCTTCAACGTTGAATGTTATAACAACCCTTTCAACCGGAACCTTCACATGCACCTCTCTACCCATCAGATCCGTGATTGTAACAATCTCCGCACTTTTACCGCCGGAAACCTCCTTCTCCGAGCATCCAGCCACCATTACCGCAAGAACGAAAAAAACCAGGAACAGATAGCCCCACCTCATCATCACACCCCCTTGATACCTTCCACAAGGAAGTAAGACCTCCCTTCCCACGCGAGCCTGTAGAAGAGCGGTCTACCAGCCATCAGCCTCTCCCTGATCCATCCAAGATCCGTGACGGAGATTTTTCCGAGCCCGGCACTCTCCATAAGCCAGACAACCCTGTCCTGAGTCATCTTCCCGTGGAGTGGCAGGTGCCTGCTGACCTCCCCGTCATAGCCCGTGCGCCAAAAAGGGTTCCTCCTCTCGTAGACGGAGACGAGAAATCTGCCTACCGCCCTCTTCAGCCCACTGCCACGCCACGAGCCGTCTATCACCACCACCTTTCCGCGATTCCGAACGACCCTGCCCCACTCTTCTATGGCCTTCTACGGGTTGGGAAGCGTCCAGAGGACGTGTCTGCATATTGTGGCGTCGAAGCTCTCGTCGTCGAAGGGGAGGTTTTCCGCATCGGCAACTCTGAAGTCAACTTCGACACCGGCTCTTCTTGCCTTCTCCCTC
>NZ_JBPLZQ010000074.1:0-2743 GCF_054018175.1 Geoglobus sp. | reverse complement strand
CTGGAATCATCGCATCCACGTGAACCATGAAGGCCCCGGAGCTGAAAAGCCTCTCCGAGAGCGACACATAGTCTATGCCGAGGCCGCCCCTTATCTTGACGATCGCATCCGAGTGCTTCGCGGCTCTCTCCACGGTCCTCTCGAGCACGTCCGGTCTGAAGAGGAGGGACTGGCCACACCCAATCTCTGTGAATTCCGGCTGCCTGCAGTGAGCGTTTATTTCCAAAATCGCACCATACTCTGCAAGAATTCTGGAAACGGCGACGTAACCGTCGATGTCGGCAGCTCTGACGTTCACCGCTACGGCGCCGTCAAAGTCCTGCAGCCTCGCCACCTGCCGCTCAATCTCACTCAGCGGATCCGAAAATACGAATTCCCTCCTTCCTCTCTCCACAGCCCTTTTCTCGGCCTCGTTGGTTTTCCTGTCAGCGTTGAACCCGCCTAGAATCACCATGCCCGCCCTCTTGTCCCTCACGAACCTCCAGTCGTTTATCCCTGCCATGGCAGACAGAACGAGACGGTTAGGGAAGATCATACCTGAGCTCCTCTGTGTTTACGTGCCCATCCGCAACCCTCGCGGCCTGGCCGGTCATGTAAACAGTGTCACGCGTGATGTCGATCTTAAGCTTACCGCCCTTCGTGATCACGTTCACACTGCTCTCCACCATCCCAAGCCTGTTGGCAACGACAGCAACTGCGACACTTCCGGTTCCGCAGCTGAGCGTCTCGTTCTCCACGCCCCTCTCGTACGTTCTAACCTCGATTGTTCTGCGGTCAACGACCCTCGCAAAGTTTACGTTTATTCCCTCGGGAAACAGATGGTGGTACCTCACATACCTCGCAAGCGGAATTATGTCGAAGTTCAGATCGTCCACGAAGATTACCGCATGTGGAACTCCCGTGTTCACCGCGTAGAGTCTGAAGCTTCCCCCATCAAACTGAATCTCCCTGCCCCACACCTCCTCATTCGCAGGGATCTCGTCGACAGAAAATCTCGGACTCCCCATGTCCACCCTGACCCACCAACCGTCCTCATCCTTCGTGACCTCGAGTTCGAGTACGCCCGCGAGGGTTTCAACCCTCAGGGGGCTTTCAGCATACCCCTCCTCCACAACATACCTGGAAAAACACCTTATTCCGTTCCCGCACATCTCGGCCTCGCTTCCGTCTGAGTTAAAGTACCTGAACCTCACGTCAGCGACGTCGGACGGCTGGACGAACAGCACACCGTCCGCCCCAATCCCGAAGTACCTGTCGCAAACAGCCCTCACAAACCGGGGCTTGTCCATCTCACCGACGACTGCGCCATTAAACTCATCGACAAGTACGAAGTCGTTCCCATTCCCGTGCATCTTCGTAAACCTGATCCTCACGCCACCACCTCTTCATTCACCTGCAGTATTATGTCCGCACACCTCTTAACGTCTGCGATCCTTACCCTCTCCCTGTCCGTGTGGCAGTCCACCAGGCTTCCCGGACCCCATATCGTCACCTTCCAGCCAGCCTTCTTCAGGTTGTACGCGTCCGTCCAAGAGACCATGACGGTCTTTTCACCAACATGCCTTTCGATTTCCGCAATTCTGTCGCATTCAATTGGTTCGTAGAACTCCAGGACCTCAAACTCAGCAGGGAGGGACTCCACCGTGCTCCTGAGAGCTTCAAAATCATCTTCAAAATCGAATATGAAGCTCAGCCTAACCCTGCACGAATCCGGGATGGCGTAAAGGTCACTTCCTCCGGAGATTTCCTGAACGGAGAACCTGTACCTCTCCTTCAGCCTGAAAACCTCCCTCATCGCGAGCTCTATGGCGTTAACCCCGCTGTCCCAGAACGCACCGTGTGCCGAGACACCTTTGAACGTTAGGACGATCTCGGCACTTCCGAGCTGCCTCTCCGCAACTCTCATCTCGGTGGGCTCCATAACCACGGCCCTTCCCGAGTAGTTCCTCGCAAAGTACTTCGAGCCAGTTCCTCCTTCCTCCTCGTCAACGAGAAATGCCATGTTGACGTTGAGCTCCTCAGCCCTCTCAAGTGCGTGGAGCATTGCTGCAATACTGCCCTTGGCATCCGCCACTCCCGTGCCGTAGGCGTACTCCCCATCCACTCTGAAGCTGGAGATGGATGGCACGGTATCGAGGTGGGTTACAAACCACAGATCGGATATTCCCCTTACCACAAGGTTGCCAGCATTGTCCGTTTTGGTCGTGAAACCGAACTCCTCTATCCTGTCGGAAACATAACCTTTCAGCTCCTCCTCCCTCCCGGAAGGAGACTCTATCCTCACCAGATCTTCGAGAATTTTCAGCATCACAAGATTTTTTACGCCACTGATTAAAAAGCCATCTGTGCTTATCCGGAGGGTTGAGAGGGGAGACATCGACTACTTCGTGGAGATATACATCGAGGCCTACAGAGGTTACGAGGAGTACGCCTACACCAAGCTGAAAGACATACGGGGGTACTTCAAGTGGCTCTACGGGAGGGACAGGGACGGGTTCTTTGTCGCTGAGGCAGGAGTGCCCGTGGGTTTTTCCGCCTGTGACACAAACTGGTTCAGCCCGATGGAGTGGCAGAAGGTGGCAGAGCTTCACGAGCTGTTCGTTAAAAGGGAGTACAGGGGGAAAGGCGTTGCATCCAGGCTCATGGAGAGGTCCATGGAGTACGGGGTCGAAAAGGGAAGGAGCGTGATGGGGCTGTGGGTGGGCGAGAAAAACGAACCGGCAAAGAGGTTTTACAGGAAACA
>NZ_JBPLZQ010000073.1:0-5357 GCF_054018175.1 Geoglobus sp. | reverse complement strand
GCTCTGGAACTTCACCGCACTGCACAGCGCGTCAGCCTGGGAGAGCATAGCGTCCTCACCGGCTGTTGCCGATGGAGTGGTTTACTTCGCCACGAACACGGCCAACGGCACAGTCTTCGCGCTAAATGCAACAACCGGACAGCTCATCTGGAGCCATGGGACGGACAACTACATAATGTCCTCCCCCTTCGTGGATAACGGGAAGCTGTACATTGGCGCCGACGACGGTAACCTCTACATCTTAGGACTGTGGAGGGGCTCGCTCACGATAGAGCCGGGATCGTTTACCGTGAAGGACGATTCGGGCAACACCTATACAGTCTCGAACTTCACGGTGCTGGGTGTACTGCAGAAGCTCAGAGAGGTGGCTGGCATAAACTACACGGTCTACCTCTCCCCATACGACAACGAGTCCCTTTTCCTCTCCTCTCTCGCAGGCATAGGGTCCAGCAGCGGCTGGTGGATGACCGAGGTGAACGGACAGGGGATAAGCAGGGGAATGCAGTTCGAGAACGTGTCGGACGGAGACGTTGTGACGTTCTGGCTATACCCTGTAGGAGCGAGCTGGGGTAGCGTTTCTGCCGAGAACGCTCCTTACCTTGTAGAGGTCGCTGTTAAAGGAAAGCTTGCAGACATTAACGGTCTTCAGGCCGGAAACGGTGTCAGGGGAGGGTACATAAGCTCGGTCGTCAACCTGACGTCGTATTACATCGGCTGGATAACCGTGGTCGTTAGCGGAACAAACTCGAACGGAGACAGCATAGTCGGGATCTCTACGGTCAGAGTTGAGCACGGGCAGACCGTCGTTGTGCCCGTCATGTTGGCGATACCGCAGCAGGCCCAGACAGGGACGTACAGCCTCTACGTTGGAGTTTACAGGCTTGGAGAATTCCCCAACGAAATCAAGACATACACGACTGCTCCAGTGTCAGTCACGGTGAGCTGAGAGGTGGTGCTCCTTGAAGGTCAGGTTCCTGCTTTTTTTAGTCCTCTCATCCATCCTGCTCATCCCGGCAGCTTCAGCTCTGACGATGAGCGTTGCTGGCGGTTACAAGGGTGAGGCTGTTACAGTTACACTCGATCAGGAGGCGTTCGTGATATTCAGGATGAACAACGGCACTCCCGTCTACGCTTACGGAACGCAGGCCAAGTTCATCCCCCACGTTACCGGGACGCTCTACATCGAGGCGAGGGCCGGAAATGAGGTTGTGAGCAGGACGGTCCAGGTTGTGGAAAGACCGCTGAGCGGTGGTGACGGTGGGACGAGCAACGTCTTTTACTCCGGCACAGTGTACCTGCCGGACGGAAGCTTCACCATCACGGCAGATACCGGAAAAACCTACACCGTGGACTGGAGGACCGCCCTCGGAGCTCTCAAGGCGGCATCCCAGCAGAAGGGCTTCAGCATCAGGATAAAGGAGATGAGCTGGGGCCCCTTCGTCTCATGCATAGCAGGGAAGTGCGAGGGGAGCGAGGGGGCGACATCGGGGTGGATGTACCAGGTCAACGGAAACACTCCTATGGTTGGGGCGAATGAGTACCGTGTCAGCGATGGTGACGTGGTCGTGTGGTACTTCTCCTCCAGCATGAGCGACACCCCCGACACGTCCTCGATGGTGCTCAGGATCACGGTCCACTACGCCACTCCTGCATCTGCCGGGGAGCTTGGAGGTGGTGCTGAGAGCGAAGGGAAGTCCGAGGAGGCTGGCGGAATTGGAGGCGAGATCCTCAACCAGACGGTTCAGGTAAGCCCGGGAGAGGTTAAGAGGATAGATCTCCCGGATAGCGTCGTCAGTGAGACTTCACTCCTCAGGCTGGATGTTCTCGCCAGCGCTCCGAAGGTAAGAGTGTGGATTTCGAAGCCAGAGACGGTCGAACTGGTCTACGGAAACCTGATAAGTGCCTTTAACCTCGAGGTGAGTGGAGCAGAGGATGTGAGGCTGGAGTTCAGGGTGAACAAGAGTGTGGACAGGGAGAGAGTGGTTCTCATGAAGTACCGCAACGGGTGGATCGAAATTCCGACGGAGTTCGAGAAGGAGGACGGGGATTACTACTACTTCACCGCGAACCTGACGAACTTCAGCACGTTCGCCATTGTGGAGAAGTGGCAGGGATTTCCTCTGAAGCCAGGTGACGAGCCGGTTGTGAAAGCCTTAAGCTGGCTCAGATCAATCCAGAACGACGACGGCGGGTTTGCGAATCCGGGTGAGGAGAGCGACGTCTCGAAGACTTCATGGGCCATCATGGCAATAGCCTCTGCAGGATACGACCCGCACGACTGGAAGAAAAACGGCAGGTCTCCCGTTGACTACCTGAAGGCCAACCTGAACTCGTCGCTCGACAAAATGGGGACCGCAGATATTGCCAGAACGATACTTGCCGTAGTTGCTGCCAACGAGAATCCGAGGAACTTCTCTGGAGTTGACTTGGTCTCCCTGCTGAAAGACAGGATGAAGGACAATGGACAGATTGGGGACTACATCTACACCACCATCTGGGGGGTGCTTGCCCTCAACGCTGCCGGTGAAAATGCCAGCAGGTCGGCAGACTGGCTAATCTCCCAGCAGAACGATGATGGTGGCTTCGCGTGGGCTGTTGGAGAGAAGAGCGACTACGACGACACGGCAGCTGCAGTACAGGCTCTGATAGCCTCTGGCGTAAGCAGGGACTCGGAGGTCATCCAGAAGGCGCTCGAATACCTTAAGACCGGTCAGAACGACGACGGGGGTTTCAGGTACTTCGGAAATTCCTCTTCGAACGCTGCAAGCGATGCCTGGATAATACAGGCTCTCGTCGCTGCGGGAGAGAACCCGATGGAGTGGAGGAAGAACAACACGAGCGTTGTTGAGCACCTGCTGAGCCTTCAGACTGAAGAGGGTTACTTCAGGTACACCGCCTACAGCACATCCAACCCCGGCTACATGACTGTCTGCGCCATAATGGCGCTGCTCGGTAAGCCACACCCGATCAGGCCAGAGTTTTCGGGAGCTGAACTGCCAGTGCCGTCGCCAACACCCGTCGCGACCCCAACCGCAACTCCGACGCCTGAAATCACACCGGCGGAGAATGGAACTCCCGCACCTGTGCCCACCGCAACTCCGGAGGTAACTCCGACATTCGAGACGACTCCTGCCAAGAAATCAAGGTGGCAGATTCCGGGCTTTGAGGTTTCAGCGGCACTTCTCGCACTTGCAGTCATCGCAGCTGCGCGCAGGAGATAGCTTTCTCCTTTTCCATTTCTTTACGGAAACATTTAAAACGACGTTTCAGAACCTTCTCTGATGATTTTCGCAAAGTACGAGAACTTGTGCAGCATATGCCACTCCACACTGACAGATGAGGAGATCGAGCAGAGAATCTGCTCGAGAAAGCACGTTCCTCTCTGCACCCATTACGTGGATAAGTTAGCTGAGGAGTTCTCTGATTTCTTCAGAAAGGCCGTTGGAGAGCCGAGGAGTATCCAGCTTTTCTGGGCGAGGAGGATATTCCAGAACGAGAGCTTTGCGGCCGTGGCTCCAACAGGTATCGGAAAAACGTCGTTTGGAATACTCATGTCACTCTTCCTGGCCAGGAAGGGGAAGCGCTCCTACCTGGTCTTTCCAACGTCACTTCTCGTAACTCAGGCTGCCGAGAAGATAGCCAGTTTTTCCAGAAGGCTCGATATGAGCGTCGGGCTGAACGAGGAGAGCGAGGTAACCGTCCTGTACTACCACGGGGGGATGAAGAGGGCAGATAAGGAGAGGTTTAACGAGCTCCTCAAGTCAGGGAAGTACGACGTGCTGATAACAACCACGGCCTTCCTGTCCAGGAACTTCGATGAGATCAGGAGCACGTTTAACTTCATCTTCGTGGATGACGTTGATGCCGTTCTGAAAGCCTCGAGGAACGTGGACAGGATTCTGCACCTGCTCGGATTCCGCAGAACGAGAGAGGGGTGGAAGGGTGAGGCGAGGGGAGTGCTAATGGTCTCAACGGCCACAGCGAGGAGAGGTCAGAAGGTGAAGCTGTTCAGGGAGCTGCTGAACTTTGACGTTGGCTCCACGACGCATGCTGTGAGGAACATTGAGGACATCGCTGTTGAGAGTGACGACATCGGGGAGCTGAAGGAAATACTTAGAGCGATGGGTGGTGGGGGGATAATCTACGCCCAGAGCACTGAAGATGCCGAGAGGATCTACGAAAGCCTGAAGGACGAGTTCAGGATTGGAATTGTGAGCTCGAAGTCCAAGAAGGATTACGAGCTCTTCGAGAGGGGGGAGCTGGACTACCTCGTCGGCACGGCCTACTACTACGGCACGCTCGTGAGGGGGCTCGACCTTCCGGAGAGGATAAGGTTCGTGGTCTTCGTGAAGGCGCCGGTATTCAGGGTCAGAATTAACGATCTGGACTCGATCAGCCAGAACATGCTCAGAGTTCTTGCGCTCATCTTCAGGGAGGACGAGAGGGTGAGGAAGCTCGTCCCCTACCTCAGCAACCTGAGTCAGAGCCAGGAGCAGGAGCTGAGGGCTGTGCTAAAGGAGCTTGTCGGGAAGGGGGGTGCGGCTGAGAGAAGGGACGTGGTTGTCAGGGAGAACGAGGTGATCTTTCCAGACGTGAGGACGTACATTCAGGGATCTGGCAGGTCATCGAGGCTCTTTGCCGGGGGCATAACCAAGGGTGCGAGCTTCCTGCTCGAGGGGGACGGAGAGGTGCTGAGGGCCTTCGTAGAGAGGGCCAGGTACTACGACGTGGAGTTCAAAAGCAGGGACGAGGTGGACTTTGAGAGCCTGCTTAAGGAAATAGACGAGTCCAGGAAGAGGTTCAGGGAAAGGGAAAAGGCAGAGGACCTGATAAAGCCGACGCTCTTCATAGTCGAGAGCCCGACGAAGGCCAGACAGATAGCGAGGTTCTTCGGTCAGCCGAGCGTAAAGGTGATGAGCGATGGGGAGGGCGTTGTGATTGCCTACGAGGTTCCAACGCCTGAGAGGGTTCTGCTGGTAACAGCAAGCCTCGGCCACGTGACGGACCTGATAACCAACAGGGCATTCCACGGGGTCGAGGTGGGAGATGGCGTTTTCAGACCAATCTATGCCTCAATAAAGAGGTGCAGGGACTGCTCGTACCAGTTCACCGAGGAGAGGGAGGACTGTCCAAAGTGCGGTAGCAGGAACGTGGACGACTCGAGGAAAAGGGTGGAGTTCCTGAGGAGGATCGCGAAGCAGACGGGTCATGTGATAATAGGGACCGATCCTGATGCTGAGGGGGAGAAAATAGCCTGGGACCTCGCCAACCTGCTGAGGGGGTGCGGAGAGGTCAAGAGAGCGGAATTTCACGAGGTGACGAGGAAGGCCATAAACGAGGCTCTGAGAAATCTCAGG
>NZ_JBPLZQ010000072.1:0-3805 GCF_054018175.1 Geoglobus sp. | reverse complement strand
TACGCGAGGGTTTCGGCAGAGGGTCGAACCCTGGAGGGAGTTTACGGGAACGTTTTCATCTCGATGCTCGACTCCAGGTACCTTGGCAAGGGGATTTCGGGTGGGGCGTCAATATCCGCGTTCGTGGGCTTCAAATGCCTCGTGGCGTGCCTGAGCCACACGGTTGTGGTGGGGTCGATGAGCAAGGAGTCGCTGAGGAGCATTGAGCCAATAAAAACAGAGACCATGAGCTTCGACAGCTCTGCTGAGATGTACGCGGAGACGGTGATATCTGCAGACGGAAATCCGTTCGTGGTTGGAGAGAGTGTGACTGTGGAGTATAGAGAGAGCATCGTGAGGGTGCTAAAGACATCGACGAGTGTGAAGGCCTGACTTTTCAAATCGCACCTCCGGCCAGCACGCCTTGCAGATCGTGTCGCGTTTTCCGGGTACCTGTAACAGGATAGTTTTTCTGGTTAAACGGTGTTTAATTCACGAATCGAACCGTATTCGTACTGCCAGATTGTATCTGTACCATCAGTTTAAATATGAGGTTTGAATAGAAAGCTTTAATTAATACAACCTCATAATATGACGGATGGCCGAAGAATTGGCTGAGGAGGAAGAGTTTCCGGAAGAATCGAGCATAGAGGAGTTCAAGCTCATTCTTGAAGGTTTTCCGTTCTGTGCTGCTCTCGTTGATGAGGATCACAGGGTCGTATACGCGAACGAAGGTCTGAGGAGTACCCTCGGAAACGCGTTCGACGACCTGCTTTCGAGGCACGGCGAAACTCAGAATGCAGTAGAGAGCAGTCGCTCATCCTGTCCGGTGTGCAAATCCATCGAAAAAGGACACTCAGCGGTAAGCCTCGAGCTTCGAAGCGATGAGGGTAACGCGACGCTTAACATCGCCCTGTTTCCGCTGAACATCAGGACAGAAAGGGGAAGAAGACTGTTTCTATGCATCGGATGGGGCATCTCAAAGGAGCACGCTGGTAACGGGTTGCACCAAACCGCAGATACGGGTGACGAGAAGTACAGGGCAGTATTTCAGAACACTCCCAACATGGTGGGGATCCTCACATGTGAAGGCGTGTTCGTCGATGCGAACCCCGTAATGCTCGAGTGCTTCGGTCAGGACATAGTGGGCAGGAACATTGCAGAGGTCACTCCAGAGGACTGTTTACCACTCGAGAGAGCTCAGCCGGGAAGAGCTGGAGATACTCGAGACGATCTCCTCGAACTGAAGCCGGATATCGTCCTCATGGACATACTCATGCCCGAAATGGACGGAATAACCGCCACGAAGGCAATCAAGGAAATTGACCGGAACGCGAAGATACTCGCAATCACAGCCTACGCATCGAGCAAGGGAAAGGAAATGCTCGAGGTCGGGGCCCTTGACGTTATTGAAAAGCCCATAAGAAAAATCCAGCTAATTGCAAAAATAGAAGAGTATCTCGAGTGAAGCTGGATCAGCGAGATCAAGTTCAAAAAAATTGAACCGGCACTATTTTTCCGCTCACTGCTCCGCTACAACCTTCGCCGAATATCCGAACTTTTCGATCGCCTTTATATACCTCTCCACGTCACCATCCACTTCAATTTCCGCCGACTTCAGGTCTATGGAAATTACCTTCGCCCCTTCCTTGGTGAGCACGTTCCTGACAGTCGTTACACATCCGTGGCAGGTCAACCCGGAAAGCTCGAGTTTCACCCTAATCTCCATCACCTCAGACATATCTGGGCGCCCCGGGGTTATATACCTCTCTCTTAACCTCTTGTGAGAAAAAGTCTATATCTTTCTGACACCATGTCATGCCATGAAGCTGGACGAATACGACATGAAGATCCTCGACCTCCTCTCCGAGAACTCGCGCATGAGTTACAGCGAGATAGCAAAGATTCTCGGAATAGCGAGACAGACGGTCAAATCGAGGATAGAGAGACTCGAAAGGGAAAAGATAATCGAGAAGTACACGATTAAAATCTCTCCCGTCATAGACACCAGAAAAACGTTTTTCCTTATCATCGAGCACGACGAGTTTCCCGAAGACTTCGCTGAGGTGTACAGGGTCGGGAAAAACAGGTATCTCGTGAAGGCAATGATCGCCACACCTGACAGGCTTTCAGAGCTGGCAGAGAGGTACAGGGTCGTCGAGATACTGCCAGTTGTGGAGTACCGGCAGGGCAGAATCCCGGAGGGAATGGAGGTCGTCTTCAGGTGCGACTACTGCGGAAAGGAGCTCTACGAGAGGCCCATAGTGTACAGGAGGCACAACAAGCTGTACGTTTTCTGCTGTCCGACATGTCTCGACATGTTCAGGGAGGCAAATTACGATGGATAATATTTTATACTTCCCCGCATGACTGAACAACATGTTTTTTGAAATTGAAGAGATAAAGCGAAAGAGGAAGAAGCTTGGCATAACCCAGAAGAAGCTTGCCGAGCTTGTAGGAGTAAGTCAGCCCCTCATCGCGAGAATAGAGAGTGGAGATCTCGATCCGAAACTGTCACTCGTCAAGAAGATTTTCGAAGTCCTCGGTGAGCTCGAGGGCAAGGGGATAACTGCGAGGAAGATCATGACCTCACCCGTCCTTTCAGTCAGTCCCGATGACAGCATAGTGAACGTCATCGACGTCATGAGGGAGAAGGGGATCTCGCAGCTTCCTGTGATCAAGGACGGGTCAAATCTGGGATGCATAACCGAGAGCTCAATTCTGAAAATCGTGATGACCCGTGGGATAGATGGAGCAGAGAACACGACCGTGAGGGAGGTCATGGAGGACCCGCTCCCAGAAATTTCGCCCAGCGAAACGC
The DNA here is from genome assembly GCF_054018175.1 of Geoglobus sp. Lineage (NCBI taxonomy): Archaea > Methanobacteriati > Methanobacteriota > Archaeoglobi > Archaeoglobales > Archaeoglobaceae > Geoglobus > Geoglobus sp. The sequence continues at coordinate 1,005 of NZ_JBPLZQ010000072.1, read as the reverse complement.
TTGAAAACATCTCGAAAATGCTTTTAAATAATCCTGCTCTACTTGTGGTCGAAAACGGGGAAATTGCCGGAATCGTGACCAAGCACGACGTAATGAAGGCCATGAGGGAAAGGGAATGAACATCGCCAAGATCTTCTGGCACGGGATGGCTGAGGAGGAGAAAATAGAGTACCTGAGCAAGTTCAGCGTAGCAGTCATTGGAAGCAGGATGCTGATGGAGCTGCTCTGGAGGGGCGGAGTTGGCTGCGTGAGGTACATAGGAGACTTCGTCACTCCTAATGATGCGAGACTCGACTGCACGATCAAGCCACTTGAGGCGAACGATTACGATGCCGTCCATCCCATGAGCCCCGATTCGTGCGTGATTAGCTACCCGTTTCCCGACGATTACAGAGAGCTGAAGAGACAGCTCAAGGGGATCGACGTCATAGTTGCCCACAAGCACATAGACGTTGCCGCGAGAATAGCCGAGGAGCTGGGATCACCCTTCATCCCAGACATAATCACAACGTTCCTGCCAGACGGCATTAAGTACTGGGAAGTGGAGGTCCCGAGGGTGAAGTTCGATCCCATCTCATACGCGCTGACGTGCTCCATTCAGGCCGGCGAAATACTCAGAATATTCACCGGATACCACATGCCCACCATAGCCCCAGAAGCGTACATCGTGGACACGCGCTCCCAGTACTATCTGAAGAAGGTCACTCTGAAGGTGAGAGAATGAGGGTCAGAATCAGAACGCCGTCAAGGCTGCACATCACCCTCATTGACCTCAACGGAGAGCTGGGGAGGGTGGACGGTGGCGTCGGCCTGACACTCGACAGTCCATCTGTGGAGATAGTCGCGAGGGAAAGCGATGAGGTTCTGGTTTCCGGCCGTGGAGAAAACGTAGCCAGAGCGAGAGACGTCGCGGGCAGGTTCGCGGAAAGGTTTGGAAAGGGGATCGAGATTGAGGTTGTCAGAAACTATCCCGCCCACATCGGGCTCGGGAGCGGTACGCAGATG
>NZ_JBPLZQ010000071.1:0-16714 GCF_054018175.1 Geoglobus sp. | reverse complement strand
CAAATTTTATACACCTGTGCCAAAGGTTATGACTGAAATTCCGAAAGGCGTGGACAGGGTAAAGCTCAGGTTCTGGATAGCTGAAGGAATGGGGAAGGGAGCTGTTCAAAAAGCTTGCACCGGATGCACTTAAATCGGGGAATGGATTTGGACCCGGAAAGAGCACCCGGAGAATTTGATATCACAAGAGGCGAAGTGTGGTCTGAAATCAAAAAGAGGTACACTGAAGAAGGCGTGATCGAGTAAGGATTGTTGTGGACAGCAACATCCTCTTCTCGATTGTCGTTTCAGGAGAGAGCTCGAAGGCATATGAAGTGATAAGAAACCATGACCTTATTCTCACAGCAGAATGAGAGTGCCTGATGTCCTACTTAGTTCTTCACACAATCACAAACCTCCTCATGTGCTCAGGGACAAAGCGTTCCGCGTCAATTCCACATGCTTTGCTGAACTGGTAGACCATCACATAGCCTGCAAGGTGGAATGGGGCTTCCCTTATCTCCACATCTCGCTCCATGCTCGCCAGGCATGGGTATGCGCACTGATGCTGGTGAATCTCCTTCCAGAACTCCCTAACATCGGAGATTTCGTAACCCCTCATTCTCCTCGCGACATAGTAAGCGTTCCCGCAGGGGTCGCTTCGCACCACCTCAACTCTCTCAATAGCATTCCCGTCCATCTCGACCCTGAACTCAGGCCTGCCGAAACCCAAGCCGGCCAGTGGAGTGTTTGAGACACAGAACGGTTTTGGAGCGTAGAAGTCAATTCCCGCGTCCTCGCACTTCCTCCTGACCTGCTCTCTCAGACCCACGCTGAGCCACGCCGGATGCTCAACCGGAGCGATTATGCACTTCACGTTCGCAATTGCAGGCAGTTCAGCCATTATGTCCGGATGGAGGTTTATGGCCACAAGCACATCGCACTCGACTCTTCCAACGATCTCCTCGGGATCCTCTATGTAGACCCCATATGCAGAGGGGTCGTTGAACTCCTTAGCAAGGGTTATCTGCTCCGAAAAGTCGTAGGTCTTGCAGTGATCGCATTCATCAATCCCGCACGCTCCGAAGTGAGGGCAGCTGTCAGGATACGCCAGGTTCGAAACGAAGCGCCTTCCGAACTCTCCAGAGTATAGGATGCCTATCTCCATTCCGCTCAAAACTCGCCCACGTGGTTTATCTGCCCTTCGATTTTTCGTCATCTGCGGTTTTCGCAAATCCCGACGGAAGCTTCCTGAACAAACCCCCGTGACCGGCTATTATGTACTCTGCCAGACTCTCTATTCTCCCTATGCTCCTGATAGCTTCATCTTCGGATTGAAAGTCCTGATTGTACTTCCAGAGCTTTCCGGTAGCGTAGTAGCTCTCCGATACGATTGCGTCTCCTGCGACTGCGATTTTAACCTCTCCAATCCCAACCACCTGACCACCGTGGCCCGACCTTTCAGAGTACCTCAGTCTTTCGGTTTCGAGTATCAGGGAGGCATGATCGGAGGTGTGTCCGGGAGTGAGGACTGCCATCACACCTTCTGTCACACGTTTACCGTCCTTAACCCCCGTAAAATCCAGGCCGTATTTCTCAACGGCGGGTTTTGAGGTCACAACTTCGCTTTCCGCAAAAAGCCCGAGGTTTCCGTAGTGATCCCGGTGCCAGTGTGTTATGAACACAATGTCTATGTCCTCTGGCCTCAAACCAAAGCTTCTGAGCGAGCACACAAGAGCTCTTTCGTTCCTTTTTAGGTTATCATCACTCAGATTATGCTCGAAATCGAATCCCGTGTCCACAAGCACTCTTGCATCGGACTCTATCAGCGTTACCGTAGACCCGCCGCCCAGCCCGGAGAGCTTTTTCAGTGCTGCGTTTTTTGCATATGGCTCTTCGAAAGGTTCCAGAGTTGCAGTTCCCCGCTTTACAATCGCTACCCTCCTTACAGGCATGCGCGTTCATCTGTCAGGACGTGTTAAAGGTTTATTCAGCATGAAGGCTGCGAAGAGCCCGCCATGACCAATCCCATTCCTGGAGTAATCCCTTCCACAGGGGGGGCAGGTTGTGTGACTACAGCCCTGAAAGCCCTGAAGTTCGATGCTGCCGGTTTCATGCCGTGCTGAAGCGGGGGCCACCTCTCACCCCACTCTACGAAACCTTTAAAAAACCACATCATCGAACACTTGTTCGATGAGGGTTGTGGAGTTTGCTGCGGTAATACTGGCGATGCTCGTTCCGTTTGCTGCGATAAAAACGAGTGATCTATCCACATACATGTACTGGACCGCTGTGGTATCAGCATATCTAATATACACGGCCTACAGGAGGTGGGAAGTTGAATAGCTTCACGGTCGCAATACTGCTTTACGCCGTTGCAGGAACTGCGATAGCCTTCTACGCGAGGAAATACGGAATCAAGGGTGATGAGGACTACTACATAGCTGGCAGAAACGTTGGAGGACTCGTTTCGGCTTTAACCTACGCCGCAACGACGTACTCGGCGTTCATGATGGTCGGGCTTGTAGGGCTGAGCTATGCTACCGGTGTTGGAGCCTACGGCTTCGAGATGTTCTACCTGATCGGTACGTTAATGCTCCTCTCGTATTACGCTCCAAAGATATGGAGGATGTCGAGAAAGTTCGGGGCGATCTCACCGGCAGAACTAATAGGAAAGAGGTTTGGGACTGGCACGGCTATAGCTGTTGCTCTGATCTCACTGATTGCCCTGATCCCCTACACGTCCAGCCAGCTCATTGGAGTTTCCCTTGTTATGGAGAAGCTTTCGGGAATTGATTTCAACCTGGCGATAGCGATCTCAGCCTTGCTCATCGCGCTATGGGCGTTCATCGGAGGGTTGAGGGGAGTTGCCTGGACTGATGCGGTGCAGGGGCTGATAATGCTCACCGCAGCCGTCCTGGCCCTGGCTTACGTTTACAGCATGAACCCGGACTTCGTGACCGAGACCTCGAAGCTTGGAGAGCTCATGCATGTTCCAAACAGAATATGGACTCCGGAGCTGTTCATCAAGCTCACCGTTCCCTGGTTCTTCTTCGCCCTGACAAACCCCCAGGTCTTCCAGAGGCTGTTCATACCGAAAGACGAGAGAGCCCTGAAGAGGATGGTGGTGTACTTCGGTCTATTCGGACTCCTTTACACTGTGATGGTGACGCTGATCGGCCTGATGCTGAGGGTCATGGCAGAGAACGGACAGTTTCCGGTGATCAAGGACAGAGATCTTGTGACTCCAACAATGCTATCAATTCTGCCGTCGTGGCTCTCGCTGCTGGTCGGGATAAGCATCCTCTCTGCTGCGATAACCACGGCCAACTCCATAATACTGAGCCTCTCCTCGATGGTTTCGAGGGACATAGCGAGGAACCAGCTTGCCGGCAGGGTTGCCATAGTCGTTCTGACTCTGACGGTCGCGATATTCTCCTCAACGAGGCCAGCGTACATTGTTGAACTCGCGGTGATGTCCTCAACACTCCTGCTTTCCACGCTGCCCCTCGTCATTGCACTGATCCACACCGAGTACAGAAGGGGTTTGGAGGCGGTAATAGCGGGGTTCGCGACCGGAATTGTGCTGAGCTACATGAAGTACCCCTTCACGGGAGTTGCGGTGCTTGCCGTCGGGTTTGCAACGCTGATTGCGGCCAACACGATAAAAAGAGAGAATGGAACCTAATTTTTAATTTTAAATCACGCCGTTCCTCTTTAACTCCTCGAGCCTCGACTTCCCGTAGCCGAGGTACTTCTTGTATATGAACTCGTTGTCATCTCCAACGGGCTTGCAGAGCCACTTTATCCTACCTGGAGTTTTCTCGTGCTTTGGAGCTATTCCCTGGACTGCAAGCTCCCCGTAGTATGGATCCTTGACCTTCATCAGCGCTCCTCTCATCCACCAGTTCTCGACCTCAAAGCTCTCCTTTGGCGTGAGGAGCTCTCCCGCAACAGCAGTTCCCTCTCCCTTGTACTCGAGTGTCGCCTGAATCAGCTCCTCGGTCGTCATGTTCTCGGTAACCTTCTCAAGCTCCTTCAGAGCTTTGGGCCAGTTTTCAGGTGTGAGCCTCTCCTTTATCGTCGGGTACTTGTCTATCAGATCCTCCCTGCCCAGTATTGTGCACAAGGCCTTCCAGTTGGGATCGCTGAAGCCGGCTATGAAGGCCATGCCGTCCTTAACCTTTATGAGAGTGTACGGGAACACGGCAGGATCGAAGTTCGCAACCCTGTTGATGGTGTCTCTGAAGGTGTGGTAGTACTGCACGTAGTAGTTCTGCACCTTCGCCATCGCCTCAGCCTCGGAAACATCTATGAACTGTCCTTTTCCTGAGATCGTCCTCCAGAACAGTGCGACCATTATTCCGAATGCTGCGAAGCCTCCTCCAACATACCATCCCATCCACGGCCCCATCCTCGTTGGCACCCTTGTGTGCTCCGGATAGTCCTCGTACTCCTCCGGAATTCCTGTCGTCCAGGTTATCCCACCCATCGCCTGGTTGATCACGTCGTAGTCAGGTATGCCGCTGTTCGCCTTGCTGCCGAAGTGCCCGTACGAGTAGATTGCGGTGTAGATCAGTCCGGGGTTTATCTTGCTCAGCTGCCTGTAGCCTATGCCGAGGGAGTCCATGTACCCTGGCTTGAAGGTCTCGATGACGACATCTGCCTTTTCTGCAAGCTCCCTGAATATCTCTCTTCCCTCCTCGCTCTCAAGATTGAGAGTGATGTGGAACTTGTTCCTGCCCTCCACGATGTACGCAAGTCCCGTGTCCTTAATCTTCAATCCGTAAGGCGTCATCTTCCTGGCTATGTCTCCCCCGGGCGGTTCTATCCTTATCACCTCTGCCCCGAACTCAGCGAGCAGGGAGGAGGCAAACAGCCCGGCGAAGTTTCCGTAGCTTAAATCGAGCACGAGAACATCGTCAAGTGCCTCAGGCTTGTCCTTCGCGTTGAGGACGTTGCAGTTCTCCCTCGCCCACTCAACCCAGTCACTCATCAACTTTCACCTCCGGGAAGAACAGGCCAGACTTTCCGTCCCAGTCGTCTGGGGGACAGGTTCTCGGAATCTCCCTGCTGTACTTCCCTATGACCCCCTTCTTGTAGAGCTCCCTGAGCTCATCTATGCTCAGCCCGAGCAGCCTTATGAACACATACTCGTTGTCGAAGCCAAGGGGTCTTGCGGTCCACTTTATCCTCCCGGGACTCTCGCTGAGCTTTGGAACGGGCGCTACCTCAGCAAGCTCTCCCCACAGCGGATCCTCATACTTCCACACCGCCTTTCTCTCGTTCCAGTGCTCGTCCTCGTACTGATCCTTGGCGCTCATGACCTTCACAGCCGCAAACCCGTGCTTTTCTGCGAGCTTCTCAATCTCCCCGACAGTCATCTCCTTCGCCCACTCGTGTATGGCCCTGTAGATGACCTCCTGATTTTCGGGCTTCTGCCTCTCCTCAATGTCCGCATACCTCTCATACAGATCGTATCGGTGCATCGCCTCGCACAGCCCCCTGAACTCCTCATCCCTGAATGCCGCGATCGCTACGTAGCCATCCTTCACCCTGACTATGTCTGAAGGGACAATTGCCACATCCCTGTTGCCAGTCCTTTCCCTGTTTTTCCCGGTCAGGAACACGTACAGCCACGTCCAGTCCATATTCCTCACGAGGTTCTCGGCCTGCGAGAGGTCTATGTACTGACCCTTCCCCGTCTTCTGCCTGTAGTACAGAGCGACCATCACAGCGAAGGCACCAATTAAAGCGCCGTAGTAGTCACCAATCCAGTCCCCAACCTTAAGCGGCATTGCCTCCTTGAAGCCCGTGGTCTCCATCAGTCCCGAGGTGGCCTGCGCAACGGCATCGTAGCTCGGCCTTACAGTGAATGGTCCCCACTGGCCGAAGCCTGACATGCTGATGTAAACCAGCCCGGGGTTTATCTCGCTCAGCTGCCTGTAGCCGAGGCCCCACCTGTCTGTCGTTCCAGGCCTGAAGTTTTCCACAAGCACGTCAGCCTTCTTGACGAGCTTGTACATCAGCTCCTTGCCCTCGGGAGTCCTCAGGTCTATGGAGACGTGGTACTTGCTGTTGTTCGCAGCCTCAAACCCCAATGCGAGGTTCTTGTAGAACTTCGCGAAGGGTGTGAGCGCTCTCATTGTGTCTCCAATTCCGGGAAGCTCCACCTTTATAACCTCTGCTCCAAATTCTGCAAGATACGTTGGAAGCATTGGTCCGAGGACCAGGGTGCCTATCTCCACAACTCTGATCCCCTTCAGCGGCTCCGGCTTTTCGAAAATTCTGTCAGGATTGAGAATCTCTCTGACATACTCCGTGTACGGCAGATCCTCAAGATCTCTAACCTCTCGACTGTCTGACATAAAATCACCCCGCTAAGACCTATTTTTCCGTATTTAACATGACAAATGGGTGATATAAAAAACTTACTATTTACGGTAACTTCAACCCGCCGTTGCTCCGTTCAGAAAGGATTTTATCAATGACACTCAGGTCTTCAAGAAAAGGATATTTTCTCCTGCACTCCGCCACCTCGTTCAGGTCTATCTTGGCAAAAATCAGTTCCTGCAGATCCCCGGCTTCGTTGAGGACTCTGCCACACGGATCAATTATCGCCGACTGGCCGCTGTACTTCTTCTCAGGATCAACGCAGTTCGCTGCGAGAACGAATACCTGGTTCTCCACCGCCCTCGCCCTTATCAGCGTTTTCCAGTGCTCTATCCTGCTGGCAGGGAATTCGGCAGGAATTGCCAGCACCTCTGCCCCATCTCTGACGAGCTTTCTCGCCATCTCGGGAAACCTGACCTCGTAGCAGACCAGCACTCCCACCCTCCCGAAGGGGGTTTCGAACACCTTCAGCTCACTTCCGGGGGTGAAGTATTTTCTCTCGTCAGTCAGGGGGAACGGTAGGATCTTCCTGTACTTTCCGATTATCTCTCCCCTGTGCAGCAGGCATACGCTGTTGTAGAGCTTTCCGCTATCCCTCTCAACCACTCCTGCAATAACCAGAATGTCCTTCCTCTCAGAAAGCTTCAGAATCGTGTCGAGCTCCTCCTCAGCGCTGCCAACCGATGAATAGTTCTCCGGGAAAAGTCCTGTGTTCGAAGCTTCTGGGAGCACGACAATCTTCGCGTCGACCTGAATCGCCCTCTTGACGAGGCTCAACGCCTTGGACTTGTTGGTCTCCACGTCCCTCACTATCCTCTGCTGCCCGCACGCAGCGACGACCTCAGTCAAGGTAGTCCACCACCAGCCCCTCTTTCGTTATCTCCAGCCTCCCATCGCTCCTGTCTATGCAGTGCCCCCACTCAAGGATCTTGAGGTGGTACTCCAGCTGCCTCCTATCGAGTCCAAGAATTTCCCCGATCTCGGCCTCGCTCTTACCTTCCTTTACGAGCCTGAGTATCTTCCTCCTCAAAGGACTGCTCACGGCAATCTGGTACCTCTTGTGGTACTCCCTGCTCTTCTCCAATGTGTCGCTGTACCTGCTCCAGCTCTCCTTCATAGCTCCACCGGCTCGTAATCCCCTTCCTGAACCGCAAGGATGATCAGGTAAAGCAGGTAGCTGAGCTTGTTGAACCACTCCACGAGGGTGTAGTCCACGATCCCGTTCCTGTAAAGGGAGACTATCCTTCTCTCCGCCCTCCTCACGACACTCCTCGCCACGCTCAGAACCGCGGAGACCTCGTCCCTCTCGAGGATTATGAAGCTCCTCGGAAACTCGACGCTCCTCTCCATTTCCCGGACGATCTCGAGCAGCTCATCAAGGTCAGATTTCGTTATCCTTTCGTCGCCACCAACAACCTGCGACCCCGCGCGGAACATGTTCACCTGAATGTCGTGGAGTATCCTCTTCAGGTTTTCATCCCCAATCTTGGTCTTCGCGAGACCTATGAACGCGTTTGCTTCATCTATGGCTCCCACTGCCTCTATCCTGAGGTCATCCTTGCTGACGAGTTCCAGATTGAAGAGGTGGGTTTTGTCTGACGTCTTCAACGACATCCCACCCTCAGGAGCCGATCAACGATCTCCTCGGCAGAGGTGTGTGGATCCTTCTCACCCCTGACGACCCTCTCCACGTAGTCCCTGAAGTCTATTCTCTCATTTCTGCTGAGTATCTGCTTGATCTCGTCCATTATGAGGTCAAATAGCTCCCTGCTCAGTCTCCTGACTCTCCTCTCGGTCAACTTCCCGGACTTCTTCAGATATTCGAAGTGGTCCTCGATTGCCCTCACCAGCTCGTCTATGCCCTCACCCCTGTCAGCCACGGTCGTGATTATTGGCGGTACCCAGTCCGCGGACTTCTTCATCCTCTCGAAGATCTCCCCGCTCTGAACGGCAAGCTCATCTGCGTGTGTGGTCTTGCTCAGAATCTCGACAGCCTACTGGTCCATCATGATCATGGACTTCAGCCACTTCACCGTCTTCTCCGCGCCACCGAGATCAGCCTTGTTCACCACGTAGATGTCGCCGATCTCGAGGATGCCGGCCTTGTTTATCTGAATCTCATCACCCATCTCGGGCATCATGACGACAATGCTCGTGTCTGCCACCTCGACTATGTCCACCTCGCTCTGCCCAGCACCAACGGTCTCCACGAGAATCACGTCGAAGCCGAACGCGTCGAGGAGCCTTATCACGTCTCCAGTCTTGGCCGCAAGCCCACCGGCCTTTCCCCGAGAGCTCATGCTCCTGAAGAACACACCCGGGTCGAGCCAGAGGTTTCTGTTTACATCGAGCCCCTCCATCCTGAGCCTGTCTCCCAGCAACGCTCCGCCCGTAAATGGCGATCCGGGGTCAACGGCAACTACGCCCACGGTCTTGCCCATCTCCCTGAACTTCTGCACGAGCTTGCTGACAGTCGTGGACTTTCCGACACCCGGAAATCCGGTTATTCCGACGACGTGTGCCTTCCCTGTTCTGCTGAAGATTCTCTTCATTATCTCCTTGCCCTCAGAGTACTCGTTCTCCACGTATGTTATCGCCCTCGCCAGGGCTCTCCTGTTGCCTTCCTCTATGCCCCTGACAATCTCGTCAACGTTCATGCTTTCGCCTTCTCCTTCAGCCCCTTCTTCTCGGGAACTCTCTCCCTTATGAAGTCCACGATCTTCTCTATTGGCGTTCCGGGGATGAAGACCTCGTCAACGCCCATCTCCTTGAGCTTCTGGATGTCGTCCTCAGGCACGATTCCACCCACAAGAATCACCATCTCGCTCAGATCTCCGCCATACTCCTCGATATACTTCATCACCTTTGGCACCAGGGTCATGTGCGCCCCGCTGTGCAGGGAAATGCCAACCACATCCACATCCTCCTGCACGGCAGCCATCGCCACTTCCTGCGGGGTGCGGTGAAGGCCGGTGTAGATGACCTCAAATCCAGCATCCCTCAAGAACCTCGCAACCACCTTCGCACCCCTGTCGTGACCATCAAGTCCGACCTTGGCAACGAGAACCCTGATCTTCCTGTCCAACTCCACCACCTCCAGGCAGATTAGATGATGATTGGCTTTCTGTATGTGCCGTAAACTTCCTTCAGGGTGCCCATAATCTCTCCAACCGTGGCGTACGACTTCACGGCCTGCAGAATTGCCGGCATTATGTTCTCGTCGTTTTCAGCCGCACTCCTCAGCCACTCGAGCGCCTCCTTCACGGCCTCGTTATCCCTCTCGGCCTTTATCCTCCTGAGTCTCTCGATCTGCCTCCTCTGCACCTCTTCGTCCACCTTCAGTATCGGGATGTTGAGCTCCTCCTCTATGGTGAACCTGTTTACGCCAACTATCACCCTCCTGCCCTCCTCGACGTCCCTCTGGTACTCTGCAGCAGCTCTGCTGATCTCCTTGACGAAGAATCCGTCCTCTATGCCCTTGAGCACTCCCCTGAGCATGCTTCCCTCTCCCATCTTCCTGATCTGCTCGATGTACTTCCAGGCGAGCTTCTCCATCTTGTCCGTGAGCCACTCAACGTAGTACGAGCCTGCGAGGGGGTCTATTGTGTCGGGAATCCCGCTCTCGTAGGCTATGATCTGCTGCGTCCTGAGAGCCACCCTCACTGCCTCCTCGCTCGGCAGTGCCCACGCCTCATCGAAGCTGTTGGTGTGCAGGCTCTGCGTGCCTCCCAAAACGGCCGCCATTGCCTGGATTGTCGTTCTCACGATGTTGTTCAGGGGCTGCTGGGCCGTAAGACTGCAGCCTGCCGTTTGAGTGTGGAACTTGAGCCACCAGGAGCGGGGGTTCTTTGCCCCGTACTCCTCCCTCATTATCTTGGCCCACATCCTCCTTGCAGCCCTGAACTTGGCTATCTCCTCAAAGAAGTTGTTGTGGGAGTTGAAGAAGAAGCTGAGCTGGGGAGCAAGCCTGTCTATGTCTATTCCCCTCTCGATTGCGGCCTCAACGTATGCCATTCCGTCTGCTATTGTGAAGGCAAGCTCCTGAACGGCCGTTGAGCCCGCTTCTCTGATGTGGTAGCCAGAGATGCTTATGAGGTTGAACTTAGGCACATTCTCGACACCCCATTCGAATATGTCGGTGATGATCTTGACAGACGGTTCTGGAGGAAGGACGAGAGTGTTCTGGGCGTGAAACTCCTTAAGCATGTCGTTCTGGATCGTACCGCGAAGCTGCTCCCTCGGCACGCCCTGAAGGTCGCCTATGGCCACATACATCGCCAGAATTATCGCTGCAGGAGGGTTTATAGTGAAGGACGTGGAGACCTTGTCGAGAGGAATCCCGTCGAATAGGATTTCGAAATCCTTGAGGGTGTCAACCGCAACGCCCACCTTTCCGACCTCTCCCTCCGCTAAGGGATCGTCGCTGTCAATCCCCATCAGGGTGGGGAAGTCGAAGGCAGTGCTCAATCCCGTCTGACCCTCCCTGAGGAGCATCTTCCACCTCGCGTTTGTGTCTTCAGCCGTTCCAAAGCCAGAGAACTGCCTCATAGTCCAGAGCCTTCCGCGGTACATTGTAGGGTACACTCCCCTTGTGTACGGGTATTCCCCGGGATAGCCTATGTCCCTAAGGTAGTCCAGGTGAGCGACATCGGCAGGGTCATAAACCCTCTTGACCTTGATTCCGGAGAGGGTTTCGAACATCTCGTCCCTCTCGCCAAACCTCTCGAGGTAGGGGTTGAGGCACGTTCTCTCCCACTCCTCCCTCTTCCTCCTCACTTCCTCGATCTTCTTCTCATCCTCCATAATACCACCCCATCATCGTGAAAAAGAAATCAGAACTTGCCAATCAGCCCTTTGGCTATGGTGTTGAGCTGCACCTCCTTAGTTCCCTCGTAGATCTCGGTGATCTTCGCGTCTCTGTAGAACCTCTCCACGTCGTTTTCGGCAACGTAGCCATATACTCCGTGCATCTGAATTGCCTCATCGCAGACCTGTACTGCGAGCTTGCCTGCAAGGTACTTCGCCATGCTCGTGAGCGTGGGGTCTATCCCGTGCTTATCGTAGTTCCAAGCTGCCTTGTAGATGAGAAGTCTCGTCGCCTCGATCATCGTACCGAGGTGTGCGATTCTGTGCTGGAGAGCCTGAAACGCACCGATGGGCTGTCCGAACTGCTTCCTCTGCTTAACGTAGTCGAGAGTTCTGTCAAACGCACCCTGAGCGATTCCGAGGGCCTGGGCTGCAATCTCAATCCTGCTCTCGTCGAAGAACTCGAGAACCTGGTAGAACCCGCGGTTGAGCTGACCGATTACGTCGTCCTCACTCACCCTGACGTTCTTGAAGACGACTTCAGCGGTTGGAGATGACCTTATCCCAAACTTCCCGTCGATCTTGTTTGTCTCAAGCCCCTCCGCATCCTTCCTGACGAGGAAGGTCGTGAAACCGCGGTATCTCGGCTGGGCGTTTGGATCTGTGACTGCGAGAACCACGTAGTAGTCCGCTATCGTCCCGTTGGTTATGAAGGTCTTGGAGCCGTTTATCACCCACTCGTCCCCGTCCTTCTCGGCCCTCGTCTTTATTGCTGTGAGGTCGCTCCCCGCCTCGGGCTCGGTGTAGCAGCCGGCAGTTATGGCCTTTCCGCCAGCAACCTTAGGCAGGACCTCTTCTTTCTGCGCCTCACTGCCAAACCTCATTATCACCTCAGAGGAGAAGTCCGACAGGATGATCGCGCTGCCAATCGTGCTGTCGGCCCTGCAGAACTCCTCAACTATTAGTATGTTCTCCAGGATCCCCATTCCCGCCCCGCCATACTCTTCGGGGAAATGCACACCGATGAAGCCGAGCTCGCATGCCTTCTTCCACAGATCAAACGGAAATTCCTCCTTCTGATCGTAGTACCTTCCCCTCTCGGCTGTAAATTCATTCTGGGCAAACTCCCTCGCAGCCTTCTGAATGTCCTTCTGATCCTGAGTGAGCTCGAATTCCATTCACAACACCTCCAGTTAATGTCAAGTTTTGCCCGCAATAAGTTTAAATTGTTTTCGTAATTTGTCAGAATTAATACTAATCAGCGCCCAAAACCCCAGAAAAAGGAAAAGAATTTTATTTTAGCCGGCGAAAAATAAAGTCACATGAAGGTATTCATCCTGTCAGGAGGGAAGGGCACGAGGCTCTTCCCGATAAGCAGGGAGAAGTACCCAAAGCAGTACCTGAAGCTCTTCAACTCGGAATCTCTTTTCCAGATGGCTGCGGAGAGGGCAAAACAGATAGGGGACGAGGTCGCGGTAATAACGAACGACGAGCAGAAATTCATAGTTCGGGATCAGCTCGACGAGATTGGTGTTGACGCTGAGATCCTCGTAGAGCCGGAGTCGAAGAACACGTTTCCAGCCATAGTTTACGCGTCACTTCACGCTGACGACACGTTCCTCGTCATTCCCTCGGATCACTTCATCAGAGGCGACCTGACCGGACACGTCAGAAGAGCTGAAAAGCATGCGGACGAGTTCATAATAACCTTCGGAGTGAGGCCCACGAAGCCCCACACAGGGTACGGATACATAAAACCTGGAGAAAGGGTCGGAAATGTTTTCAGGGTCGAGAGGTTCACGGAGAAGCCTGACGCCGAGACCGCCAAGAAGTTTGTTGCTGAGGGCTACCTCTGGAACAGCGGAATGTTCCTGATGAGCGTCGAAACGCTGATGGAGGAGGTTGAGAAATTTTATCCCGGACTGTACGGGACTTTCGAGCGTGACGTCAGGGAGGGGTACAGGAGGTGCCCTGAAACCAGTTTCGACTACGCGGTAATGGAGAAGACTGACAGAGCTGGAGTGGTCGAGCTCGACATCCTCTGGAGCGACCTCGGGAGCTTCGACTCGCTCTACGAGGTGATGGAGAAGGACGAGAACGGAAACGCTGTGAGGGGGGAATTCATCTCGCTCGACTCGAGAAACAACTTAGTGCTGGCTGACAGGCTTGTCTCGGCTGTTGGCGTTGAAGACCTGCTGGTTGTTGACACGAGGGATGTGCTCCTCATCTCTAAGCGCGGAGAGGGAGAGAGGGTTAGGGAGATCGTCAGGACCCTAAGGACGAGGGGAGATGAGAGGGCTGAGGTTCACACGATCGTCCACAGACCATGGGGGAGATACGTTCTGCTCGAGAAGGGTGAGAGCTACTGGATAAAGAGGATCGTCGTGAAACCGGGAGAGAAGCTGAGCCTCCAGAGGCACATGCACAGGAGCGAGCACTGGATAGTCATCAGGGGAATGGCGAGGGTCACGAGGGATGGAGAGGAATACTTTTTAAGGCCGGGCGAAAGTACGTTTGTTCCCTCCGGAGTGAAGCACAGGCTCGAAAATCCAGGAAGGATTCCGCTGGAAATGATCGAGGTCGCTATTGGGGACTACCTGAGTGAGGATGATATTGAGAGGTTTGACGATGAGTACGGAAGAGGTTGAGGTGGAGTGTCCGGTCTGTAAGAAGACCCACAGACTCGAGAAAAGGGTGGATGTTTTTTACTGCAGAAAGGCAACGCTCGTGCTCCTGAACGACAGGCACGGGTGGAGACTGATGGAGGTAAAGGAGATAAGCGAGAGGCAGGACAGGGAGCTCGACAGGTTGTGGGGTAGTGATGATGAAGGGTGAGGTTGGCAGGATTTTTGGAGAGACCTCGGCTTTCGAGTTCGAGTTCGTCATCTTCAACCCGAGAGACGTGAAGAGAGGGGACTACGTGAAGGTGTGGAACGACGTCGAGGGGTGGATCGTGGCCTACGTAACCGACGTCAGGGCAAAATCGGACGTTAGCGGAGAGGACGTTCTGAAGGGTAGAAACGTCGAGGCGGAGATCTACGTGGCGAAGGCGAGCGTTATAGGTAAGAGGGAGAACGGCGTGCTCAAAGCACCGAGGACACCATTCGTCCCAGGAGAAAAGGTGTTTCTCGCCGAAGAGAGCCTCGTCGCAGAAGTCCTCGGGATGAGTGAGGATGGAGCGTACCTCGGGCTGCTGGGTGATACCTCCATAAAGGTCAGGCTCGACGTTAACAGCCTCGTGCAGAAACATGTCTGCATTCTCGCGAAAACGGGCGGAGGTAAGAGTTACACGGCGGGCGTGATAATAGAGGAGCTCATAGAAAAGGGAGTTCCCCTGCTGATCATTGATCCTCACGGCGAATACGCGTCGCTAAAACACCCCAACGACGTCAGAGAGGAGCTGGAGAGGATGGAGGAGTTCGGCATCAGGCCGAAGGGCTACTCAAACATAAGGGTCTACGTACCCCCCGGCTCCCCGTTCGCTGACCGGGCGGATGGGGTGATCTATCTGGACGGCAGAAATCTGGACGCCGAGGAGATAATAGAGCTGGGGAACATAACCAGTCCGTCCGCACAGGCCCTACTGTATCAGGTTATAAGGGAGCTGGATGACTACACTCTCGAGGACATAATGGACAGGGTCGAGGAGATGAAGAACAGCAGCAAGTCAGTTTTGCTTGGAGCCCTGACAAAGATCCAGAAGTCGGGCCTGTTTTCAGATGACCCCACTCCGCTTGAAATACTCCTCCAGAGGGGGAGAGCGGTCATCCTGGACATGCGCGGTGTTGATCCGGCGTACCAGGATCTCATAGTCGCGAGGATATGCGGGAAGCTGTTCGAGATGAGAAAGAGGGAGGAGATCCCGCCGGGAATGATAGTCATAGAGGAGGCTCACAACTTCATCCCGGAGAGGGGGTTTGGAAAGGCAGTATCCACCCAGATTCTGAGGACGATAGCGAGTGAGGGCAGAAAGTTCGGTCTGGGTCTGATGGTCATCAGCCAGAGGCCTGCGAGGGTTGATAAGAACGTGATAAGCCAGTGCAACACCCAGATAATACTCCGCCTCACCAACCCCAACGACATAAACGCGGTCAGAAAGGGTGTTGAGGGTCTCACTGCCGAGATGGTCGAGGACATAAAGCGCCTACCCCCTGGAAATGCGGTGATTGTCAGCCCGGAGCTCGAGAGGCCGGTGATAGTCAGAATAAGAGTCAGGAAGAGCAGGCACGGACATGCGGTCGAAATATTTGTGGAAAAGAAGGCCGGAAAGAGAGGAAGCAAAAGCAGAAGAGACGTTGAGAGGAAGGAGAAAAGGGACGGTGGTTTCCTGAAGAAGATTTTTGGTGGTTGATATGCCGGACTATCTTGTCGTTCTGCAGGGGGCGTGGGTCGTTAGGAAGGCCAGGAGCGTTGGAGATGCGATGAACATAGCCGTTGCCGAGGCTGGAAAGAGGCTCAGCCCTGACCTGGACTTCGTGGAGATAGACGTTGGAGACACCGAGTGCCCAAAATGCCAGGCGCCGCTTAAAAGCGTGTTCATGGTCGCAGGCATGGCTCTCGTGGGGCTGATCTTCGAGATGAAGGTCTTCAACGCGCAGAACGAGGAGCACGCGGCGAAGATAGCGAAGTACGAGATAGGCAGGAGACTCCAGAGGGTTCCGCTGGAGGTGATAGAGGTCAGGAGGATTTAGCCCCTGATGACCGCGACATGATTGCAATGCAGCACGTTCACAGTTTTTCCAGTTTTCCATTTTGCCGAATCAGGTCTTTCGCCCGTGCTCTGATGAGGGACCCAAAACATCCCGCAGTCTGACGTTTGAAATGGAAAGAACTACAAAATAATTAAAGTGGACTCGCCGGGATTTGAACCCGGGGCCTCCGCATTGCGAATGCGGCGCTCTGCCTCTGAGCTACGAGCCCCCGTAGAGAGGGTGAGGTTTGTGATTATATATCTTACGTAAGAATGCGCACGACGATCAGGCTGACCTCGTAAAACAGCACCATCGGTACCCCAACCATCAGCTGGGTGAATACGTCAGGAGGCGTTACGATTGCTGCTACTGTGAAAAAGACCACATAAAAGTGCCTCCTGTAGTACCTGAAGGTTTCGAGGCTGGCTATCCCGTTTCTGACCAGCACATACATGAAGAGTGGCATCTGAAAAATCAGTCCAAAAACCGCGAGCATCATTACGATGAAGTTTATGAATTCCGCGAGAGAGTAGAAGGCCAGCACGCCCTGACTGCGGGCTGACTCGTAGAGGAACTGGAGGAAAAGCGGAAGCATGAGTGTGTAGCCGTAAGCAACGCCAGCCGTGAAGAGAATCACAGATATCACGCCGTAAATTACTGCCTGGCTTCTCGAAATCTGAAGGTTGGAGAACAGCTCAGTCCTGTCCCTGAGAGTTCTGTACGTGAGAACCGCGAGATACGGCAGGGCAACGACAAAGCCGAGAAGGAGAGAGATCTTCAGCTTGAGGATCATGCCCTCTAAGGGTGCCTGGTAAATCAGATTCGCACCTTCAGGAAGAAGATCT